>JAJCXK010000034.1 GCA_029263475.1 Candidatus Nitrosopumilus sp. | reverse complement strand
TTATGGTGTTGATGAAATTACAGGTCCAGTAGGCGAAGAAGTAGTATTCACAAACGTTGTCCCAGAATTTGGTACAATTACAATGATGATACTAGCTGTAGCAATCATAAGCATCGTAGCAGTAACTGCAAAATCTAGAGTCGTTCCAAGATTTTAGGAATACCTCTTTTTCTATTTTCTTTTTATCAGTGCAATGATTGACATGATGATTGCTGCTGCTGCAATAGACAAGCCAAATATTGCAAAGTCATAAGCAGAACCGCCATCTGATGATACTGAAGTTTCACCAGATTTTAGTTTGGAAACGTCCTGTTGTAAAAATGAAATAGCATTCTTTAGGGCAGCAATGTCTGCAGTTCCCTCACTGCTTGTAGGGGGAAAGTCCAATACTACTGTAGACTCAACATCCTCAACTGGAATTTTGATATCTATCACGGTTCCATGAATTTCCCCTTTTAATTCCACCATATAGCTACCAGTTTTTGTCGGGATGATTGATGAGAAATAATATCCAGGTCGTGGATCAGAATTAATTTCAATTTTTTTGGCAGCACCGCCGAACATAATAGTGGCATCTGTATTTTTAAAAACACTAGTTACCCCTTTGTGTGTACCTTCAGTTTCTCCAGGTTCAGTAATTTTGAGGACAAGATCATTTCGAATTCCAACTATAGGAGGTTCTATTCCCCATCCAACTTCAATTTCATATTGTTCTACATGAACTGTAGTGTGTGCAAAAGAGGGTGCAATCATACCAATTGAAAATAATAAACCAACGATTCCAAAAAATGCCACCTTCATTGCAAACAATTTGTATTGACAAGTTATTATCTTTACGTGAGTTGGTACAAAGATCGAATTAATGAAAACTGTTTAAATTATCAACATTGATCTGAAGAGTAAATGCAAAAGTTTCTAATTATTTTGTTAATCATATCATTTATGTCGATTCCGTTTGCATCTGCACACCCATTTACAGAAGAGACAATTCCTAGCTCATCATCTAATGCACCAGCTGGCACTACTGAAGTAATTGTATTTTTTTCTGAACCTGTAGATATTGATTTCAGTGAAGTTAAGGTGTTTGACAGTAACGGCAATCAAATTGATAATAAAGATACCAACTACTACGAAGGAGAACTGACCCTTATTGTGACAACACCTCCATTGGATGATGGCATATACACCACAGCTGTTAAAGTACTCTCAAAGGTTGACGGTCATTTAGTTCCTAGTGCATTTTTGTTTGGAATTGGAGACGTCGTTATCAAAGATAACAATCCTCCACCTGTAGAATCAGAAATCATATTTTTACCAGAAGCTGGTGCAAGATTTTTAGGCATTGTCGGTCAGACAATTGTCCTAGGATCAGTAATTGCATCGCTTATAATTTGGGGTACGCAAAATAAGCAATTAATCAAAAAAGAGTTGTATGGAATAGAAATTTTCCATCATGGAAAGTTTATGTCAATTACAGGTATTGGCTTGGTATTAGTTTTCATTTCAGACATTCTCATGATCACTATTCAAACCATTAGACTAGAAACATCCCCATTGGATGTGGTTCAGACTTATTTTGGAACTATTTGGCTTGCAAGGATGATCATTACAGTGATTTTACTTGGCATATGGTTTGGAATGGACAAAAGAAAGACGTTGTCAAAGAAGAATCAAATTCCTATGCTTATTGCATCTTTGACATTAATATCAACCACAAGTATGATCGGACATAGTGCAGCCAGTGGTGAAACAGGTGCATTGGTATTGGATTATATTCACAACTTGGTTGCAGCAGTTTGGATAGGAGGAGTAATCTACTTTGTTTTCATTCTACTTCCTACATTCTCACAGCTAAAAGAAATTAACAGAGAAAAGATGAGCCTTGTACTCATTCCAAGATTTTCAATAGCATTTATCATTTCAATTGGTATCGTAGTCATCACAGGTCCCATCCTAATGTGGTTCATAGAAAGTGATGTCGGATTAATCACAGAGTCGATTTATGGACAATTAATAATTCTAAAAATTGCAATTGCAGCCCTCATGATAGGGTTAGGAGGATTTGTTCAATTCAGGATTCAAAAAAATGCAGAAAAAAATATCAGATCAGGAAAGACTTCTGTTCACAGTAAACTGAAAAAATCTCTAAAAGTGGATGTAGTACTAGGAATCATCATTCTAGGAGTGGTTGCATTGCTAACAAATGGAACATTGCCAGCTGGAGAGATTCAAAATGTTAGTGCGCAAGAGATCATCTACGGTTTTGAAACAATAGAATTTACAGAAAATAGTAAGTTAAGCATCGACATATCACCATTTTCTAGCGGCATAAACACAATCCTAGTAAAGGTGAGTGATTTTAACGGAAATCCCATACAGGATTCAAATCAGCTTAAAGTAAAGATGTCAAATCCATCAAAAAATATTTCCCCCATTGAGATTCCAATGGAGCTTGTAAAGCAAGAAGAAAACAGACCAAAGGAATTCCAAGGAGAATTAACTTTTGGATTCTCAGGAGAATGGCTGGTAGAAATTGAGTCACAGAGAACGGAGAATGCAAATGAATCAAAGATTTTGAATTTGCTAGTAAAACCAAGACTTGCAGACATTCAAACACAAATAATCGAGTATGAACTACCAGAAAACGCAAAACCACTATTCCCAATATACGATGGAAAAGATTCGATATGGATAAGTGATGCATCATCTCCAAGATTATGGCAATTTTCACTTGAGACACAAGAATTCACCTCACACACGTTTGATGGACTAACAACAACATTCCTAACAAAAGACAGTAATGGAAATATTTGGTTTACAGATACACCAAGAAATCAAATTGGATTTATGGATATTGAGAGTAAACAGATTACAACGAAAACACTTCCCAAACTAGATCCAGTAATTTCAGATAATACTCCACTTTTCATCAAGGCAGATTTCGATGACAATCTGTGGATTACAATTGTCAACAAAGGAATAATTCTCAAATACACACCAGAATTTGACACATTTGAAGAAATTCAACTGCCTGAAAGAGATGCACTTCCGTTTGCTTTGACTGCTGATGACGATGGCAATATCTGGTATACTGCTTCTGGTACTGGTAAAATTGGATTCATAAATCCTCAAGACAATCAGATAAACCAAATTTCAACAGAGACAATACTACAAGGGCCCGAGGCACTAATTTTTGATGATGATGGAAACCTGTGGATTGCAGAACATACAGGCCTTGCAATATCCAAATTTAATCCAGTGTTAGAAACATTTGAAAAAATTTCAGTGTATGATAAAGAAGCATTGCCGTTTGGGATGACATTTGATAGATATGGAAACATTTGGTTTGCACAGCATACTGTGGATAGCATAGGAGTCTATGATCCAGACAATAACGATTTGATCGAGATACCAATTCCAACAGAGACATCTTTCACCCAGTTCATGACATCAGATGGAAACAACAACGTATGGTTTGTTCAACAGCAAGCAAATAAAATTGCAACCGTAAAGATAACAGAAATCCCCATAAGCATTACTCAAATTCAAGAATCAGAGGATTTTGAATTAAAATATACTGAGATTGCATCTCCACTAATTGCACTAGGAATCATCGCCACATCATTATTTTATGTAAAAAGCATACATGATAAAAGAAAATTAAATGCTCTAATTATCTCTTAGATAACAATCCTGCAGACTTAATCCCCATCGTTCCCCCAAGCAAGCCAATTGACAGCAAGACTATGGTTCCCGCAGGCGTGATATCAAAAACATAAGAGATCAAAATTCCCACCACTACAGAGAATACAGAGAAGCTCATAGAAATTATTGCAGTCTGTTTGAAACCTCTGCCATACATGATTGCAGTGACATTGGGAATTACAAATAGGGCAGAAATCAACAAGACGCCTACAAGCTGTATTGATGTTACTACAGTGATTCCTGCCATAAATACAATCAAATAATTGATTTTTTCTACAGGTATTCCACTGACTTTGGCTTGTTGTTCATTGAAAGTAGAATAGAGAATTTGTCTGTAAAGTAATAAAATGATTATCAGAATTGCTCCAGTTAGTGACAATATCAAAACCGTGTCATCTACACTGACAAGAAGAATGCTTCCAAATAGAAAACTAAAGATGTCAATTGTAAAACCACCGGAGAATCCAATGATTACAAGTCCGACTGCAATACCTGAAGACAACAGTACAGCTATGGATGCATCTCCAGAAATATTGTATTTGTCTTTAATCTTAGTGATAATCAGTGCACTAACTATTGAGACAGCGTATGCAGTCCATAAAGGATAAATGCCAGCAAGCAAGCCCAATGCAATTCCACCAAATGATGAATGTGCAATTGCATCACCAAATAACGAATAGCGTCTCAAGACTAGAAACAACCCAACAATTGAGCATAGGATTGCAATGGCAATTCCAGAAATTAGTGCCCTATGCATGAAACCGTATGTCAGAATTTCAAGAGACATGATTAATGATGATGCATATGCTCCTGCATTGATGCCTCAGAATACTGTTTGATCAGTTCATCATCAGAAAAGAATCTTTCAGATTTACCATGAAAGAAGAGAGTTCTATTTAAGCAGGCCACGTGATTTGCCAACTGATTAACCGCATCCAAATCATGAGAGGACCAGATAATGGTTATTTTTTGTTTAGCGTTCAATTCACGAAGAATACTGTAAAACAACTCTATGCTTTGTTGATCAATTCCGGTCACCGGTTCATCCAAAATCAGTATTTTTGGATTATTCACCAAAGCTTTTGCAATGAATACTCGCTGTTGCTGTCCCCCGGATAATTCTCCTATTCTCCTATTTCGAAGCTCATGTATCCACAATTGCTGCAGAACCTCATCAATTTTATTTTCATCAGATTCATTTCTCAATCCCATCCTAACCACATCTCCAACTGTGACTGGGAAGTTTTTTTCAAAGATCGGTTTTTGTGGCACATATCCGAGTTCTTTCAGATAATTTTTTGATTTTCTGATATCTTTTCCAAAAAATTTGATTGATCCTTTGTATTTTGTATTTAGTCCCAACATTGAATCAAACAGGGTTGATTTTCCAGCACCGTTTGGACCAATGATGCCTAGAAAATCACCTGAATTGACAACAAAGCTTACATCATCAAGAGCCTTGACATCAGGATATTGAACCGTGAGATTATTGATTTCTACTATCAACACAATGCCTCTTTAAGATTGTCGAGATTCTCAGTCATTTTAGAAATATAGGTTCCACCAGAAGCCACTTCAAGCGGAGATAGAATTAAGACCTTACCACCTATTTCATTTGCAATTATTTCGGATGTTTTAATGGAAGCGTTTTCCTCACTAAAAATTACTTGGATGTTTAATTTTTTGGATGTAGAGATAACATTTTCCAATGTTTTGGCTGTAACTTCACCATGGGAATCATTTGATTCAATTATTGCATGCTGACGAAGATCATATTCATCTGCAAAATAGGAGAATGCATTATGAAAAGAAACAAAATCACTTTTACAACCAGATAATTCATTTTCAATTTTTGAATCTAACAAAGTTAATTTTTCAACATATTTTATTGCATTTGTATAATAAAATTCTCTATTTTCAGGATCAGCCGTTGAAAATGCAGATGCGATATTTTGTACTTGAATTTTGGCATATACAGGATTCAGCCAAATATGAGAATCCGTTGAGTGATCGTGATCATCTCTCTCATCGTGATCATCTCTCTCATCGCTATTTTCATCCAATATTCCAATACTGGTATCAATTATTGATCCACGATAATTATTTTCTTGTAAATCGGTTACCCAGTTCTCAAAACCGATTCCATTAATTATTATCAAATCAGCTTTTTGCATTTCTTGAACATCTCTTATCGTTGGTTCCCAATCATGAGGTTCAATTCCAATTGGAACTAGTGAGATAGCATCGATCTTATCCTGGCCTATTTTTTGAGAAAATTCATGAAGGATTGCAAATGAGGAAATAACTTTTAGTTTTTGATCATCTACAACCGAAATCTGTTGATTTGAATTCGTCCCATAAACTGCAATTGACGCTAATGGTATTACAATGATAATTGCAATAATTGCCATTTTAATCTGAACATTCACGCAACAATGAAATTTAAATTATTAATAAATCTATAAAATCTTAATAAGATTAATTGCTAAACTTATAAGATAATTAATAACATTAGGCATATGCCCATAGTCTCAATTTCACTGAATGAGGAAATACTTTCAGAAATTGACAAACTGCAATCATCACTGGGATTTTCAGGCAGATCAGAGGCCATTAGAGCAGGAATTAGAACATTCGTATCTGAAGAAAAACAGAAAGCAGATTTGTCAGGAAATATTCATGCCATTCTTTTGGTTGTACATAATGATCAATTTGACCACGTTGTGTCTGGAATCACACATAATTTTGAAGATCTGATTACGACCCATCTTCATAGCAAAATTGACAAGAAAAAATGTATGGAGCTTTTCCTGATCAATGGCGATGCGCAAAAAGTTTCTACAATGACAAAAGACTTTCAGACAAATAAGAACATGGACACGGTAAAGCTGGTTGCACTTTAGAAACTAAGAGAATTTCTTTTAGTTACAAAAATAACACTCAATATTGAAACAGACAACACAAGTAATGCAATAGTACCAAATTCAGGTACAACTACAAAACTGAATTCAGTTTCTTGCCCAGTATTTCGAATGTTTTCAAATTTGACAATTGTTGGACCAGTTTGATCTTCTGTAAATGTATATTTTTCAAATTCCCCGCCAACTTGTGCTATTCCAGATGCACGATGAATTTCTTCTCCATTTTGTATTAGTACGAACGTGTAATCAGAACTTCTCATAGGTTCATTGGTTCTTCCATCTCTAATTGTAAAAACAAAATTTGTATCAATTCCAGGTTCTATTTCGAGAGGATCCCATGAGAGATTTATCTTAAAATCTTCACTTTTTGTATATGCCTCTAAGGGAAACGTATTCTCCATACTGGTAGACAATGTGAATGTCATGTTGTCAGGCATAGGTTCCTCAGATTTTTTCATTTCATTTTTCAAATATCGCAAATGATCTTGCAGCATTACTAGATGAACTACTCTTTCATCATCTTCAGAATAGTCATCAATGGATACTGATGAATTAAACAATTCAATTCCATTTACATTTCCAGAATAACTAGGAGTCAAGAATTCTGTAAAGTTTTTTGGGAAATGGGTTTCCACATGGACCACAGATACGTGAGACATTTGCTTTTCGCTCCAGTCAAATGGCATTTCAAATGTAACCTGTTTGGCTTCAGAATCATACTTAAAATTAGAAATTGAATCAAAATAGGACTTTGAACGAAACTCTACATCACTGTTCTCAGCGTCTTTTTGAACGAAAGCAACAGTCTCAATCAAACTCAAATCGGCATTGTATACAGTAGAATTTTCTATGATATTTGTCGGCTCGTCCAGGGTTCTAATCTCAATTTCAAAGTTATACAAACCTCCGGATTCAAACAAAGGTCCCGTTATTTCTATAGGACCAGATTCAGTGCCATGCCAGGCTCCAAGCAAAGAATCCTGTTCACCGTGGATAATAATTTCGTCATCTTGGGTGGGATTTACGATAATTGGCAAGATGCCATCTTCGGCAAAGAAATAATTTCTAAAGATCATTTCGTCATTATGAAACAAACCTATGAGAAATGTCACATTTTTTGCATTATCCTTTGATTCATCCTCAGTTGCAGTGATAGTAATTTGATCCTGATCGTTTTCAAAATACATCGGCATTTCTACTGAAATTGATAGTTTTTTCCCTTGAACGTCTACCGAAGAGATGGTATCGATTCCAAACCCATGCCCGTAAACACTGCTAGCTGGAAACAGTAGACACGTAACCAATGCGAATATTCCAAGTTTTTTTAACACCATCATTACTTCAATTCCATGGACTATTTCACTGTAAGTAGTTCTTCAACGGTTTTGATCAATTTATCCATAGTAGTCGCCTCCAATACTGGCTGAAGATCATTTGGATCCTTTGCTCCAATAGCAGATAATGAATAGATGTAATCGATTGTCGGCGTCTCAGTATTAAGGTAGTATTGCTCTAAAACATGATCTAAAGAATGGGGCTCAACAACTTGAGGTAGAGCCTGTGAAATAATTTTCTTTTTCCACAATTCAACCAATCTTTGCCACCTCTCAAATGAAATATTCTCATCGATCTCAGGAATCATTTCTACCTCAGCTTGAATGTACATTTTTTCTTCGGTTCCAATTTTTTCATGAATGTCGGATATTTCTTGATGCCCTTCCATTGAAAGCGGATCATAGTTTGTAGGTTGTGAAATTGATGATGGGATTATTTTCTTGATTTTAAACGAGTTTCTTCCAAGGGTTTCAATGTTTAATTGTAATCCGTCAAGATTGGCATCTTCACATTTAGAAATTTTAGCAATGGTTCCCACCAGATTTGGAGAATTCCAACCATTTACGGAATTATTTTCATCAATCAGACATACACCAAACTGACCATCTCCAAGCATGCAATCATCTACTAGTTGTTTGTAACGAGGTTCAAAGATTCTAAGAGGAAGCTCCTGTCTTGGAAATAAAACCAAGTCTAATGGAAAAACAGGAATAATTTTTGTTTCTGTCAATTAATCTTGCTGAAACGTCTCCAGATATATGGAATACGGAATTGTTGAACGAATTAAAGTCCATTTTCGTTGAGAATCATGCCCAACAAAGCAGCGCGCACATGTTTTCCATATTCAGCCTGTTCAAAATATCGGGCATTCTTTGTTTTATCCACATCAGACGAAATTTCATCTATTCTGGGTAGCGGATGTAAAATTATTGAATCCTCCTTCATACGTTTTATCATATCCAATCCCACAACATAACTGCCCTTAACCTTGAGATATTCTTCCTCATCAGGAAATCGTTCCTTTTGAATTCTTGTGACATAAAGAACATCAAGATCATCAAGACAGTCTTCAATGTCAGGGGTTTCAGTAAAATCTAGTTTCTTTTTGATCTCATAGGTCGAATCAGATCTTATTCGCAAGGATTCTGGAGAAATCAGATTAACATCAACATCAAAGTTTCCTAGTCCGGATAATAGAGAATAAACAGTTCGTCCATACTTTAGATCTCCCACTATTCCAATCTTTAGACCGTCAATTCTTTTCTTTTCTTTTTTGATCGTAAACAAGTCTTGAATTGCTTGAGAAGGATGTTCTTCTGTACCACTACCCGCATTAATTACTGGTTTTTCAGAAACCTCAGATGCAAATCTGCTTGAGCCATCCAAGGGATGACGTAAAATGAGAACATCAGAGTAGATAGACATCATACGAACAGTATCAGAAAGACTTTCACCTTTTTGAGTTGATGATGATGAAATGTCAGAAATTCCCAACGAGGTACCACCAATGGATGCCATTGCGGAATCAAAGCTAAGTCGAGTTCTTGTACTTGGCTCATAAAACAAATATCCAAGTATTTTTCCTTTACAGATTTCCCTCCTTTCAGAAGGATTCAGTTTCATAACTTTATCAGTAGAGGTAAAAATTTTTTCTAATTGATCTTTGCTAAAATCTTTGATTGAAATAATATCTTTGTTGTAGAACTCGTTCATTCTTTCAATAATATATACTGGTGACTATACAAAGTATTCTGATGGAACAGTCCGACCTCATGGTTCGACGAATTAAAGAAGGTACCGTAATTGACCACATAGATGAAGGCAAGGGTCTACAGGTGCTTAATGCATTACAAATTGACGGTAGAGACGGGGGCATGATCACCATAGCATTGAATGTACCAAGTGGGAAATTTAAGAAAAAAGACATCATCAAAGTGGAAAATAAATTCCTAAAGGATGACGATACAAACAAGCTTGCAGTAATTGCGTCAAAGGCAACAATCAACATGATAAAAGAATACAAACTTGTCGAGAAGAGAAGGGTCTCATTACCCAATGAGATAGACAGAATTTTTAGATGTTCAAATCCAGATTGCATTACAAACAGTACAGAACGCATTGAATCAGTTATGGATGTAATGAATAAAGAAGGAATGGTTCTCAAGTGCAGATACTGCGCAAGAGTTTTGGATGTAAACGAGCTAGAATATAATTAAGTAAAAAATTTAAAAATTTAAAAAATTTGTTGTTCGGACTATTGTCCTAAGATAATAAACATCATAACTATGCCGTAGATTGCGATTGACTCGACCATACCTACGAAGATGAATACCTTTGATTGTAAAGCTGGGTTCTCACTAATGACTGCAAGACCGGCTGCACCTACTTGACCAAGACCTATTCCTGCTCCACCGGCTGCAATACCAAATGCTAAGCCAGCACCTAAGAGTTTCATAGAGTCGCCACTAGATGCACCTTCTTCTGCGTAAGCAATTCCAGTTGATCCTAGAATCGAAATTGCTGATGCTGCCAAAAGTAACATGACGATAGTTTTCATTTACGATCTGGCTCCATGACTTCCATATTTAAATCATGTTGGAATAAAAGGAGGACTAAATCTGATCTAACGTCTTCTTTTTGAATGAAGATAGATCGTCTTTGATAGATTTTACAAAATTATCATAGTCTACATCCAGGTCCTTCTTTGAATTTTCAAGTAATTTTTTTATTTCTTCTTTTGCCATATTATCTACTTTCCATCTTTGCCTTCACTTTTTTTAACTTTGCGAATTCCTCTCTTTCTCTCTCTTCAAGAGTAGATAAAATAAATCGAATGTTATCTTTGTATTGTGGAATAATTACATTTTCAAGTGCATTTAGCAATTTTTGTGTCTTTTCCAATGCTTTTGCAAGACTAAAGATTGAGTTTTCATATTCAGCTGCTTTACAGATTTTTGGCATTAATTCTTTGATTTGTTTTGAAGCTCTGTCAATTGAGGAATTTGTATCTGCAAATCCATAAGGCATAGATTTTGTATCTTTTTCAGTTACAGTGAGTGCGGGAATTTTAACATCAACAACTCTTCTAACATGAACATCTACCTCCATTACAGGAGGAGTGGATTCCGCAACAGAATCAACAGTATTTGTTCCTAATGCTAAATATGCTTCATTAACAGATTTGTAAATATCTTGCAGAGGATCCCAAATTCCACCTCTTGCTTTAGAGGCTTCCTGAATCATTTCTTCAATATTTTTTAAGAGAACTTTACGTTTATCATCCAAAATCTGCTGAACCATTACGGCAACTTGGGTGGATTTTTTATATTTAAAAAGTTCAATTTTTGTTGCTGCAACGTTTTGTCCAAATGACATTCTGTTACTCTTCCTGATAATATTTTTCTACGTGTTTATCTTTGATTTTAGTGATCTCATTCTTTGGTAATTTTGATACAATCTTCCACATGAGAGCAAGTGTTTCATCAATAGTTCTGTTTTCATCGGTTGCTTGTGTAAGGAATTCTTTTTCGAAAACATCACCTAGTTCCAAGTATTTGAGGTCAATTTCAGTTAATCCCGCTTTACCCACAATACCTGCCAGTGCTCTTACTTCTTGGGATCTAGAATATGCATCATAAACCTGATTAGAAACTTCACTGTGATCATCTCTGGTACTACCTTCACCAATTCCGTCTTTCATCAATCTACTAAGACTGGATAAAATATTGATTGGCGGATAAATTCCTTGTCTAAATAAATCTCTACCAACAACAATTTGTCCTTCGGTAATGTAACCAGTAAGGTCAGGAATTGGGTGAGTAATGTCATCAGAGGGCATTGATAGAATTGGAACTTGTGTGACGCTTCCTTTTCTTCCATTAAGTTTTCCTGCTCTTTCATAAAGTGTTGAAAGGTCGGTGTAAAGATAACCAGGATATCCTTTTCTTCCAGGAACTTCTTCTCTTGCTGCACTAATCTCTCTAAGCGCTTCTGCATAGTTTGTCATATCAGTAATTACAACTAGCACGTGCATTCCAAGATCAAATGCCAAATATTCTGCAACAGTCAATGCTACACGAGGAGTAATGATTCTTTCAATTGCAGGATCATCTGCAGTATTTAGAAATAGAACACTTCTCTTTAACGCACCAGACTCTTCAAGGCTTCGTCTGAAATATTCTGCTTCACTGTATTGCACTCCAATGTCTGCAAACACCACAGCAAAGTCATCTTGTTTTCCAACTACACTTGCTTGTCTTGCAATTTGTGCTGCCAAAAGATTGTGAGACATACCAGAACCTGAAAAGATTGGAAGTTTTTGACCTCTAACTAGAGTCATCAATCCATCAATTACAGATACACCGGTTTGAATGAAATCTTTTGGATACTCACGCTGTTCAGGATTCATTGGTTCACCGTTGATATCTACGAATTTATCAGCAATTGGATCTGGGAGTCCATCTTTTGGTCTTCCTAATCCGTCAAACACTCTGCCAAGTACCTCTTTTGAGACAGGCATCTCCATAACTTTACCTACAAATTTTGCGCTGGTTCCAGAAATTGATAATCCAGTTGTTCCTTCAAAAACTTGTACAATTGCTTTACCATTTCCTACTTCGAGAACCTTACCTAATCTTCTTTCTCCCTCTGTTGTTTCAATTTCTACTAGTTCATCAAAAGCCGCATTATCGACATCATCTACAACAACTAGGGGACCTTTGATTTCTGCAATCTTACTGTATTGAACTCCGCCTTCTGCTGTCAATTTGATACCTTCACTCCTGAAATTGATTTGAATTGTTCTTGCATATCTTTATCTAATTGTTCAAGTTTTGGCATCTCATCATCTTTGATATCCATTCTTGCTTTAAGTAAACTGCTTACTACACCTAGTTCACGTATGTCAGATAATGCTGTACCTTCTTTGAGTGCTTGTTGTCCTTTTTGATAAAAGTCAACCAATAATTTCATCAATTTGAATTGTTTTTCTGGACTACAATAAGTATCAACATCATCAAATGAGTTTTGTTGTAACAAACCAATCTTTACCATTCTTGCAACTTCAAGAATTAATTTTTCTTCATCAGGTAATGCCTCAGGACCTAACAGTCTGACAATTTCTTTTAATGTATCCTCTCTTTGCAAGATACCATAAGTTTCACTTCTAATCTTAAACCAATCTTCACTAATGTTTTCACTCCACCACTTTGCAATATCTGCAAGATAGCCTGAATAGCTGTTCATCCAGTTAATTGACGGATAGTGTCTAGAGTACGCAAGTTTTGCATCCAATGCCCAGAAAGTTTTGATGAATCTCATTGTGTGAGTTGTGACTGGTTCTGTAAAGTCACCACCAGATGGAGACACAGCACCAATCAAAGTAACTGAACCATTACGGTCTGGACTACCAGCCGCCTGAACACGACCAGCTCTCTCATAAAATTCTGCCAATCTAGATGCTAAGTATGATGGATATCCTTCTTCTGCAGGCATCTCTTCTAATCTACCACTCATTTCTCTGAGTGATTCAGCCCATCTACTTGTAGAATCTGCAACAAGTACAACATCTTTACCCATATCTCTATAATATTCTGCAATTGTGACACCAGTGTAGATGCTTGCTTCTCTTGCCGCTACTGGCATGTTACTTGTATTTGCAACAAGAACAGTTCTATCCATAAGTGGTTTTCCACTACGTGGATCTTTAAGATGTGGAAATTCAACTAACACTTCAGTCATTTCATTTCCTCTTTCGCCACAACCAATGTAAACAACAACTTGAGAATCAGCCCATTTTGCAATTTGGTGCAATGTTACAGTCTTTCCTGTTCCAAATGCTCCAGGAATTGAACCAGTTCCGCCTTTTGCAATTGGGAAGAATGTGTCAATAACACGTTGTCCAGTTAAGAGTGGTACAGTTGGATCGTGTCTCTTATTGTAAGGACGTGGTTTTCGTACAGGCCATTTGTGATACATTTTAATATTAACAGATTGTCCATCTTTCTCAGTAGTAGCCAGTACAGTTTCTAAATCATAATCTCCTTCAGATACAAGGTTTGAAAGTTTTCCACCCTTATGATCTGGAGATATCATAATAGAGTGTTCAATAAGATCAGTTTCTTGAACAGTTCCAATAATATTTCCTCCTGTAACTTCATCCCCGTTACTTACAGTTGGAACAAAGTGGTATTTTTTTGTCATATCCACAGCAGATGTCGTGATACCCCTTCCAATGAAGGAACCAGATGCTTTAGATAATTCTCTTAGAGGTCTTTGAATTCCATCGTAAAGTTGTCCAATAATTCCTGGACCTAATAACACACTGAGTGGGTTTCCAGTACCTACAACAGGTTCACCGGGTCTTAATCCACTGGTTGATTCGTATACTTGAATAAATGCTACATCTCCTGTAAGTCGAATAACTTCACCTACTAATTTTGAATCTCCTACAGTCACAGTTTCATACATTTTTGCATCAGACATTCCGTCTGCTCTTACAGCCGGTCCGCTCACCCATACAATTCTACCTTGTGCTGCCAATTCTTAAATTCCCACTCCGAATTTTGCTGCAATTTCTTTCCTTATTAAAGGCTTCAAACGATCGATTCTTGCATCCAAAGTATTATCAAATGTCATTGTACCATCTTTAGATTTTACTCTAATTCCACCCAGACACTCAAATGTATCAGATGATAATTCGGCTCCTGAAAATTGAGAGATAACAGATTGAACTGCATCTTTATCCGTTGCATTTGTAAAAATTATGATTTCTGAAGTGCCTAAAATTTGAGTTGCCTCTTCAATCAGAGTTTTAACGAGATTTGAGTAATCACCACTACGATCAGCGTTTGCAATTTGATCTAATGCTGTAGAAAATACCCTATTAACTGCATCTTCCAAAGCCATAAGTTGCCTATTTCTGGCTTGAATATCTGCACTTCCCGTAATCTGCTTAGCGAACTTATCAGCCTCCTTTTCACCATCTGAAATGATCTTATCATACTCACCTTCTAGTTTGGGAACAGCATCATCAAGATTTTGTTGCGAGTCATCTAATCCGGACTTGATGTTTTCAAGAATACTTTGTTCAGTATTATTTAGAATTTTATCAATTGTACTTTCTAATGCAGAATGAGAAGCCAATGGATGCAGTCTGCTCATAATAGATTTTAATGTTTGGGAAGAAAATCGGAAAGATATTAAACTCAATAAAAGTACACAAAATTTGTCTTGGGAATAGCTGATCTAAAACTAGGAACCGTGATTTTACCTAGAAGTGAGTCTCCAAAAGCCATTTCAAGATTGACGGAATTTGAGTGGTATCATAAGATTGATTCCAATAATGACTTGGTAACACCTGAAATTGATGATCTTCTCCTAAAAGCACAGCAGACCTATCAATCAATTGATGATGTGGTCAAGGGAATGGGAATTCCTCTAACTGTAGGAATCATGGAGATTTTATTCAAGGGAACTATAATCAAGAAAAAAGACTATGAGATTGATGAGATTGATGACATGGTGGAGCAATTAAACAAAGAGGCCCCATCAATTATTGACAAACCAGCTCAATTGCTGGAAGATGCAGCAAATGCCAGACTTTCCATTGAGGAATACAGGGCACTCAAAGATACCTTAGAAATAATTAAAAAAATGAAGATGGATCTTTCAGGATTTGGTTTAATGAAATATTTTTTTACGAATCTATTTGTGATAAACTCCACAGATTATGACGAGATAAGTCGCTCTCTTGAAAACATTACAATTTACAAGTATGATTTAGAGAATAAAGAAAAATCAGCAATCCTGGTGATTTCAGATACTGAAGATTCAGAAAAAGTTCTCAAAGTCTTGAGAAGTTTTAATTCGAATACATTTAAAATTCCGGAAGGCTTTCCTCAAATTCCTAGTGAGGCATATGCACTTGCGGAATCAAAAATTAAGGAACTTACTTCAAAGCAAGCCTCAATCAAAAAAGAATTGGCAGGATTGACAAAGAAGATTAGAAGAGACATTCTATCACTACATGAAAGATCACTGGTTGCAAAAGATGTTCTTGAAACTTTGAGAAAACCAGGCGGTACCAAAAACTTTGCAGTCATTCAGGGCTTTATTCCGACTAAGATGGAAGCAAAATTTACGAATTCTACAAAGCAATGGATGTCAGTTGTAGAAGACATTATAGATCCTAAACTAAAAGAAGAAATTCCAACTTTGTTTAACAATGGAAAATTTGTCAGAACATTTGAGGTAATTACAAAAAGTCAGGGCATTCCTAAAGCAGGAGAACCAGATCCAACTCCAATGATTGCTCTCATGTGGCCAATTTTCTACGGATTGATGTTTGCAGATATGGGACACGGATTATTGCTAATGGCATTAGGTTTGTTATTCAAGTTTAAGGGACAGGGTGAGCTGTCCAGATGGGGAATGCTAATTGCAATCTCCGGAGCATCAGCTGCCATTGCAGGCGTAGCGGCGGGAGAAGCGTTTGGTTTCCATCTTGATCATATGGGTCCATTTGAAGGATTATTGCAAGAAGGCGGAGCACTGTATTCAGTAAGCTGGATAGTTGGAATTCTCAGCGTTGCTGAATTGACATTTGATCAGGTAATCAATATTCTCAAAGTTTCATTATTCATCGGAATTGTGCATTTGGTTTGGGCAATGGTACTACGTGTAATTAGATTGCTAAAGGAAGGTCACAAAATGGTAGTATTTACAGAGGCAATTCCAAACATCACACTCTACGGCGGAATTGTAGTAATCATGATGTGTGCAATTGGTTCACAGTATGATGTAATGAACATGTATTCCAAAGTTCACACGGAATCGGTTCCTTGGGTAACAATGTTCCTCGGAGACTGGGCACAAGTTTGGATTATTACAAGAATTTCTGTCATTATCGTAATTGCATCAATGGTCATCATGATGGTCGGTGGCGTAATGCATGCCAAGAAACACCCAGAAGATGGAGCAGATCCCGCGAGCGTCATAATGGAAGTTCTGTTAGGCAAGACAGTAGAGAGTCTAGCTCACACAATCAGTTATGCACGGCTCGGAATCATGTTACTTGTGCATGCGGCTTTGCTGATGACGGTAAATAATGCATTTACGTCTCTAGGAGGTGTTGAATCAGGTACTGCAATGGCCATGATCATTGGAGGTAATTTGGGAATTATGATGATTGAAGGACTAATCGTGTATATCCAGTCTCTCAGATTACACTTGTATGAATTCTTTACAAAATGGTACGTAGGCGGTGCACAGCCATTTAGACAGATCAGGCCAGAATTGATTTACAATCAGTTCATCTGGAAAAGAAAATAGTAGGTAGAAAAAAATCTAGTCGTTTTTGGCTTTGTCGTGTCCTTTTTTGGCAGCACCCTTAGTACCTTCATAACCCTTTGTTCCTAACTCAGCGCCTTTTTCGACACCCTGCTTTCCTAGATCAGTTCCTTTTTCGACACCTTTTTCTGCAGTGTCTTTGAGTTTTTTTAGAAATCCCATAAAGTTATTTGGCATTATGATAAATAAAGAATCAAAAAAGAACTGGACAAACAATAGAATCAATCATTTTCATAAAGATTTATCATAACTTTTGTTGTCCAAGGTTTGAGATCATCAGGAAATGCCACGAGTAATCCGCTGTTCTTCCCGATATTGTTACATGTACCACTGTAGCTTTGTTTGTTTTGTCCATAACAGCCAGATTCCCCATAATAATTAAATTTAGAATCCGTAAAATGTTCACGTTGCAGGGAAGATGAAATAAAGTATACATCAAAACCCAAATCCTTGTTATCAGTTTTCACACTATAGTCATATGATGTGGTGTTCTTGGATGTGCAAATAGGGAAAAATTGAGTAAATCCATTTCTGATTTTTGATTGCTGTTGTAAACTATCATAATTTTTGTTCTCAATGTCTGGATAAACTGAAACGCTGGGATCTGCACTTAGTTGTTGACCTTGGACATATTCAATCTCATGTCGCACAGTGTCAACGGCCTTTCTATACAGCATGGGTTGCCATTCTTCCTGACAATCACTAAACTCATGTTTTAATTCAACGTATGATTTGCCATTAATTTCATGGAGTTGATTAACATTGTATTCTTTAGATTCTGCATCAAATACGTGATTTACCATGGTATCTTTATCTGACTTGTGCCAAGAATTAGTTACATCAAAGATAATGTTCTTTGAATCGCTCTTCCATTCTGATAGTAAATGGACATATACAGAATACTTGTTCAAAACCTCTTGAGTTTCTGACGCAAATATTAGATGTCCAAAAAATGCATTTACAAATATTATAGAAAATGCAAGAAGAGGAATTATCATATATAGGATTTTTTTCACGCCTTTTCTCCAAAACAGCTAAAAGACAATCCGCAAAGGTTACATGAGAATTTGTCGTCTTTGCGTTCAATTTTTTCAGAACCGCACTTTGGACATACCTCACTTTTGATTAATTTGATCATTTTCTAACCTCACATGTAGATTTTGATAAAATACCGATTACGGCGCCAAAGATAATGTGCCTAAACATCGTCATTGCTGGAACTTCAGGAGCGATATTTAATCCTGCAACCCCAGCACCTAAAGACGGAAGCATTCCAAACCATACAGTTGTGACAGTCAGAATTACTCCAAAAACTATTCCATGTAACCATATTCTACCTTTCAAAATTTTCCTTGAAATAGGCATGAAAACATATCCAAATAACAATGTCAAACCTACTCCATTACCAATATGAAAAATATTTCCAATTATTATTGACGATTCATTATCTCCAACAACTAGCTGCCCTAGGACAGTTGCGACATCTAGAGGTATTCCGGTAATTTTCATGTCTATGAATGTCGCAACATAAAATGCCAAAGTTCCAACTATACCAACAATTACCAAACGAGTAAACTTTTGATTTCTGTACACTTGTTTTACACTCATCTCAATTCACACTCCTTGCGGTAACAGAATTTAACCAAGTAGCAAATACCTTAGAGAATTTTGGAATGATGCATGTAATGTAGAAGGAAATAACAACAACGTTAATCATAATTGTTACCCATATTGGAACAAAGGCATCAAAAATGCTGAGTAGGATATTTAATCCAAATGCCATTGGGATGTATACTGAGACGACCATGTATTCTATCCTAGAATAAGGTAGAAAACTTGAATCGGAATTGTTCTTTTTAGGATTTGCTCTAAAGAAGAAAAAGGAGAGAGTTTGCATCATATTCATCATTCCAAAGTTTCCAAATACTTTGCTGCATCTTTCGTGGTCCATATTGGTACAATTTTTATTGCATTGAATTTTGCAACTTCGGTTTCTACCAAAAGTTGCTGAATTGTATGTGCACTAGATGCTTCAACTATCCACTCAAAAGTATGCTCCAAACTAGAATGGTACATGGAAAGGACATTGATTCCTTTTGCATTTGCATCTTGCTTAAAAGTAGATGCTACCCGCAAGAGCATCTTTCTATTTTCCTTGTTGTTCATTGGACATGCTTCTGTAGTATGACTGCCATAGATTCCGTAGGTTTCCATTGGCAGGGATATTGTATTCTCCATGATAATCCATGATTGAAATTAATAATATTATCAATGGAAATAAAATTGATGAAAAATTTCCCATTTGGTAGTGGTTTTAGTATAAAATTGACTAAAAATTATCAATTTTTTCCAAATTGGAAATCAATAAAACGTAGTGTATTCTATGATAGACATGATTGATGAGATTGACAAAGTTATCTTGTCAAATTTGGGTAAAAATGCTCGTGTATCATCACAAGAAATTGCAACACATGTTCAAAATTTAGGATACTCTATAAGTGATAGAGCCATCAGGCAAAGACTTGTAAGATTGGAAAAAAGTAATACAGTATTAGGATATTCTGCAATACTGAATCCAAATATTGTATCTGAAAAAATAAACAGAACAATATTGCTAAAATTTAAGTTTACAAACAAAACCGAAGAAATGGTCAGTCTTTTTGAAAAATATATTGAGGAATCAAACTTTTGTATTTACTCTAGCAAGCTGAGCGGGGATTTTGATTGGATATGTCACTTTGTATTTGATTCAGTTGAGCAATATGATTTGGAATCACATAATTTCTTAAATCGATTTAGTAAACTGATTTCAGATTTTCGTTCTTATGAATCAAAGATCATCAAATCATCACCATACATGATTTACGGTGAAGGTGAAGGAAATGAAAAGAAATCTCAGGTATACGAAATCCTAAACTCTTTGAAAAAATATGATAACGTCAATGACAGACTTCAGGCCATTACTGACAGTCTTGTAAAATATTTTGATGCGCACTTGGCACGACTTTGGTTCGTAGATAAAGACAGGAAATACTTGTTACTAAAGTTTAGTGCTGGAAAATATAAAAACATCAATGGGGAATTTTCCAAAGTTTCAATAGATTCTCTAAAGATCGGACCGGTAATCAAAACCAAAAAAGCAGTGGTGACTAACGACGTCGTAAATGATCCAAGGGTGAAACATCAGGATTGGGTAAAAAAAGAGAAACTGAAATCATTTGCGGCATATCCACTGATCTATAAGAAAAAATCTATTGCCGTCTTGGCGATGTTTAGCAAAAAGAAGCTTTCACACGTGGATTTTGAGATTTTAGGCATATTTTGTGACCAATTATCTAAGGAACTAACAGGATTCTTTGAGACCAAAGATTTCTTGTCTGAATGAATGACAGAGAGAGGTCTGTAGATCGACTACTGAATTGAATTTACAAACTCACCCATCTGCTTTACAACAAAGTCAAGGTCTTCTTCGAGTACAAAGTGGCCTGTATCAAGGAGATATTTTTCTACATTCTCCAAATCACGTTCATACTGATTCGCACCACTAACTGGAAAGATGTAATCATTTACGCCCCACACGATTAATGCTGGTGGTTGATGCTCACGAAATGACTCTTGCCATTCAGAATACAAGGGAATATTTGTTCTGTAGTCATACGCCATTGCAAGCTGGATCTGAACATTTCCAGGTCTGTCAAGTCCAGCTTGATCAGTAGTCCATGTAACAGGATCAACCGCATCGGGATTTCTCATTCCAAACTGATACTGCCATTTGGTAGTCTCAGATGCCACTAGATAGTGTAGTTTGGATTCATTTTCTTGGGTCGGATCACTCCACCAAACTTTCCAGTCATCCCAAAACTCTTCGAGTCCTTCATCATACGCATTTGCATTTTGAATGACAAATCCTTGAACCTTTTCTGGATTGTCATCAAAAAGTCTGAATCCAATAGGACCTCCATAGTCCATCACATAAAGCGTGTACTGATCAAGACCTAACTTTTCTGTGAATTGTTCAATGATTTGTGTTTGACGAGCAAATGTATATTCAAACTCATCTATGGTTGGCATTGAGCTTCTCCCATAACCTATCATGTCAGATGCGACCACATGAAATTCATCCGCTAATTCTGGAACTAGATTTCTAAACATGTGTGAAGATGTTGGAAATCCGTGTAACAGAAGAACTGTTGGTGCATCAGAAGGTCCTGCTTCTAAATAAAAAATATCTAGACCTTCAATTTTGATTGTTTTTTCTGCTACAGTAATTGTATTTACCTCAGAACATAAAACGCCGCCACAGACGATTTGATCTGTTGCTGATCCATACTTCAGTAATGGATTTCCAGCAGACTTTAGTGCTGATGCATCATCAATTAGAGTAGGGGCAAACGCCACTGTCAAAGACAGTATTGCAATTAAACCCATTAATGCTGATTTTTGTTTCATAAAACAGGATTGATAATATTGCCCATGGAAACACAATCATCATAAAATTTCCGATTTGGCATATATTTTAGCATGATTTTAGTCTAAAAACATTTGATCTTTCCAAATTGGAAAAAGGATTTTGAAGTATTTTTGTGAGTAAATTTCAAAAAATTAGCCAGAATTTTGAGAACAAAAAATTTCAGAGAAGATACAATACGCGGTTTTAAAAAAATTGAATTTATTTTTCTACGGGTAATTCAGGCTTGTTGCCCCATTCTCCCCAAGAGCCAAGATAAACTCTAACGTTTTTGAATCCCAATTTTTTTAAAACCACGAACGTATTGGCTGCCCTATATGCCCCCTGACAATAGGTCACAATTTCAGAATCTTTTGAAATGTCATATATTTTGGATAGTTCTTCATCATTTTTGAAA
Organism: Candidatus Nitrosopumilus sp.; assembly: GCA_029263475.1. Lineage (GTDB taxonomy): Archaea > Thermoproteota > Nitrososphaeria > Nitrososphaerales > Nitrosopumilaceae > Nitrosopumilus. Next base: position 37,065 of record JAJCXK010000034.1, on the reverse strand, counting down.
GTACCATCCTCAGAGATATTTTCATTCCAATCTATGTTGATTGCATTTGGAATATGGCCAGACTGTGCCGCTCTAACTGTACTTCCATCATATTCTCCACTAGAACGGACATCAAGGATTTTCATGTTTGATAAATTATCTTTAATATTCTCAAATCCTGAAACCAATTCAGGATTAATTTTTCCTGTAAAATTGAACGGTTTGAACCCGTTGGATTTTGTTTCCAAAGAAAGGGTTTCCTTTTTCCATTTTGTAATTCCCCCATCAAGCATTGAGACATTTTGGTGGGAAAAATACATCAGCATCCAAACGCCCCTTGCTGCAAGCATTCCAGAAATTGTATCATAAAACACAACTTTTTTTTCTGGGGTTACTCCAAGAAATGAAAACATGTTTTTACTTTGATTAGTGAATTGTTCAATTCCCTCTTTTGTAGTGTCAGCCCAGTGAAATGCAAACAGATCAAGATGTACGGCTCCCGTAATATGACCTTCAGAATATTCCTTAAAGGATCGAGTATCAGCTATTATGACATCAGGATCATTCATGATAGAATCAAGTTCAGCAGTAGAGATCAACATGATTTGTGTAAAATGATCAGGACTAAATGGATTTGGATCAAAATAAAAAGAAGAAAAAAGGTTTTTTTTCTATTCGTTTACGTATGCTCTTTCGCCATGCTGTGCCAAATCAAGACCAATCTCCTCTTCTTTAGGAGTCACTCTGATTCCGCCAGGCCATACGGCATCCATTACTTTGAGGATTACAATTGTAACACCAAAGGCATAGCCTATTGATATTACAGCACCAAGGATGCTGATTGCTTGCTGTTCCATTCCTTCTGCTGTACCAGTCCATGCTCCGATACCGTCTCCAGTATCCCAAACGTGTGGACTAGCTAGTGTACCAGTCAAAATTGCACCCGTAAGACCACCCATTCCGTGTACTCCCCATACATCTAATGCGTCGTCCCATTTGCGTGCGCTCTTGAATGCTATACATGCATAACAAACTGTACCAGCTGCAATACCGATTAAAATCGCAGCCATTGGACCTACCCAACCCGAGGCTGGTGTGATTGCTACCAATCCTGCTACTGCTCCTGATGCAGCTCCAACAACACTTGGTTTTCCTGTATGTGCCCAAGACATGAGCACCCAAGTGACTGCAGCAATACCAGTTGCTGTATTTGTAACAGTCCATGCGCTGACGGTAATGCCGTCTACCATAACTTCACTTCCCGCGTTGAAACCAAACCATCCAAACCAGAGTATTCCTGCTCCCAGGACTACCATTGGGATGTTGTGTGGTTCCATTGGCACTTTGCCATATCCAAGTCTTCTGCCAAGGACTAGGGCTCCTGCCAATGCCGCGAATCCTGAAGTAATGTGTACTACAGTACCACCTGCAAAGTCTAATGCATATGATGGCGATAAGTCTGGATCGAGGTCTAATGAGCCTCCTCCTATGTATCCGCCTCCCCAGACCCAATGTGCTATTGGATCATAAACGAAGGTTCCCCATAAGAGTACGAATATTACTACTGCACTGAACTTGATTCTGTCAATCAGACCACCAATAATTAAGACCGGTGTAATGATTGCGAAGGTTGCTTGGAACATTGCAAATAGCTGGTGAGGTACTGTACCTGGCCAACCTTGACTACAATAGTCTCCGTCCTTCATTTCGTTCATCTGATAAGCATTAGACCATGTATCTGCACATGGACCTACTTCACCGAGAGGTGCCCACGCTGAGACTTGATTAAAGCCGACATAATCTAGATTACCCATGAACATGTTTGCATCAGAATCAATTCCACCAAATGCTAGTGAGTATCCCCATAGAACCCATTGTACTGACATTAGACCCATTACAATTAGGGTCATACCAAGTACGTTGACGATGTTCTTTGATCTGGCTAATCCGCCATAAAAGAAACCGACTCCGGGAGACATGAAGAGTACTAATGATGTTGCCGTTAGCATCCATGCTGTATCACCTGTGTCTATAAGACAAGGTAGCATGCCGCCTTCGCCATCATCATACCAACATTCGTTAGGATTGCCAGTGTAAATTCCACTGGTTCCTTTAACATATCCGTCCATACCATCTTCAACACTTTGTGCATATGCCTGAGACATAGCACCGACTGCTGTGATAGATACTGCGGCTACAAGTAATAGAGCATACTTGTAGTTCCTAGAATTCATTAAACTTATCGAAATTAAAAATTATTTAAGCATTGGAGACTCCACAACATGCAAAAAAGTAAGTTATTATATTTCACCATATTCTGATAGTAACATAGAAAATGGAAATTATGATAAGGTGAATAAATGATGGTAAAATCTAAGACAAGGCTAGCAATTTTTGATACATTCAAGACAAAAGGTAATGATTTGACAGGAGAAGCAAATCGACAAAGGGCAATCATTACGATTCTGGGCAGTAGTGTAAATCCAGCAGAAAAGACAAGGACAGGGATTTCTCAGAAAATAGCAAAAAGACAAGGCATAGCTTGGAAGAACATCTATTCAGGAATATTTCGTGATCTTGACGAAATATTACTTCCCATGCAAATTGCAGAGGAAGATGGGAGATTACCACTAAAAAGAGGTCCAAAAGCACTTCAAGAGAAAGGAATACCATATTATCATTTAACAAAGAAAGGAATCCTGATAGCACTGTCAATTAAAGACATTAAAAATAGAGAAAATCTGTTAGAGGAATTCTTTTCAAAATCTGAACGGAATGAAAGAGAATTTGAAAAAATATTATCCAGCCTTTTAAAAACCAGTCCTATTTTTACATATTCAATTTTTCAAAAATATGTCAAGGCATTTTGTGATAATAAAATAGATGAACTGCTTCCATTTGACCTCTCAAAACTGAAAGATGTTTCAGATGAATCATTAGTTATCCAAAAAGAGATTCTTTCGGCCTTTGTAAAGCTGTCTGATGAAGAAAAAGAGAAGGCCACCATGTTTTTGGATAAAATTACGTAAAATCTGTTCTTAGAAACAGATCGCCAAACATTAAAATCAGTTGCCTAAGGAGATTGATCGAAATGGGTGGGTCTAAAAATGTCTATGCTTCTGTAAAAGCATACAGTAAAAGAGGTAAATTACTGACAAAACCTGATTTTCAAACGCTTGCAGAGTCCAGAGATTTGGAAGAATTGATGACTAGAATCAAAAATACGGTTTATGGAGATGCAGTAACAGATGTTCAAAAACCATACACTTCACAAAATATAGAGTCAGCTCTGAGAAGCAGATTAGCAGACATCCACTATTCAATTGCAAAAACATCAGGAAGTTCTGGTGTTTTGGATGCATATTATATGAAATTCATTGTTTCAAATCTTAAACTAATTTTAAAAGGCAAGATATTAGGAAAGGCACAAGAAGAGATCGAATCTCATGTGAATCTACATGCCGAAGAATTAATCAAACAAAGAGATGTGGTGGTTAAAGCGTTAGTTGCAAAGGACTTCGAAGAAGCAGTTGCAAGCTTGAATTCAGTTCAATTTGCCGATGAGATTGCAAAGGCTGCAGCATTATACAATGAAAAAAAGAATCTTCAGATCTTTGACACATACTTTGATAAAATATTATTCCAACATCTAGCTGGAGCAATGAAAAATTACTCGGATAAAGAAGCGACAAAAATAGTTTCAATGGATATTGACTTTTACAACATTCTGAGTGTAATTAGAGGTAAATTCTGGGGATTAGGAGAAGAACAAATTCAGGATTTGATCATTTCCACCAGTCCGCCTGCAAGGGAACTACTCGGAAGAATGATGGCAGCAGCTACAGTAAGAGATGCGTTCAACGAGATATCAAGTACAAAATACAAGAATTTGGTCCCACAAGTTGAAAATGAATTGGATGCTATTGCAGAATTTGAGAGAGCCTTTGAAATGCTGATATACAATTCGTCGCTCAGATCATTCACGAATATGTTTAGCTTTTCAACGATAGTCGGGATTACAAAACTGACATCATTTGAAGTCAGAAATCTTGCTGCTATCGCTTTTGCAGTAGAACAAAAGATACCAACTGAGACAACAATGTCAAAGCTAATCCTAGAAGAAGAATAGGGTATTTGAAATGTTCAATTTCCCAAAGAAAAAAACCGAAGTTTCTACAGAAGTTTTAGTCAGATTTATCTGGGTCAGCTCATTTTTAGCCATGATTTTTACGATTCCCCCGTTGTCAATATTTCTAGGAATTTATTTTCTGACTGGAGAACTCATAATTGGGGCAATCATCGGTTTTGGAATACATTTTCTCATTCTAGCCTTTTCAGGAAAGATTTCAAAAAGCATTACGAAGCTGATGAGCTAAGTATAAGAAGTCATACGCGGAAATGATGTATCATGATGGGAGATAGAGATTTTCGAAGCATTGTTGAAAACGCTATTAGTTCCATCGGAAAAGAATTAGACCTAGACATAGATTCTGCAAACATTCAGAACATCCATCTTCAAGAGGCTGTACAGTGTCTGAGAAGATCATACTATGACAGAATTGATCCACTGGAGCTGGAAAGAAGAGGATTCAGCGAACTCCTATCAGGGTTATTGAGAAAATTGCAGTATGGAAGCGAACCTAAAGAATTTGACATTGAAAATATCAAGCTAAAGGGCCAAGTGGATATGCTAATTGATGATTCCATACTATTGTTCAGAGGAACATCTAACGAATTAGAAAATCCCCTAGCAAACGATGTGTTGTACCTTAACGCATGTATGTGGATTTATGACAAATCCGACGGGATCATCGTTTACATATCTGGAGACAAAAAAGAATCAACATTTTCGATATCACGTAATAAAAAAATGTTTGAAGAAATAATACGAAGAGTCAGGGTACTAAATGATCTTCTTAAAGAGCAAAAAACGCCCATCTTGGAACCATCAACTGAATGTTCAGAATGTCAATATTATGAAAGATGCTTTATGAAAAAGAAGAATGCCAAGCAATTGGATCTAGCAGAAATGTTAGGATTTGGCAATGACAAAGAACAGTAAAGAAATAGAAAAATATTGCAAAGGAAAATTCCTTTGTTTAATCTAGTGGTTCTGGATGTCCTTTACCACGTAGAGCGAAACACACTACTGCTAGTGCAATTGCAACGCCCACTGCTGAGCCAAATGCGGCCATACCTGCTTCTGCCATTTGATAAAAAACAATGAAACGGGCTTTTATAACTTTGTCAGTAATTTTTCTTTAAAAACAAACTATCGTAATATAGTGATTTTATGATACTATGTTATTTTGTAAATTCAAAACTGAGAATATTTTCCTGACCACTAGTCATCGAACTTAGATTGTAAAATACATCACCTGAGACTCTCCAAGAAGTACTGTCAGATCTGAGAAGGGTCCATAACTCAGGGGTATTTTCAGAACCTTTCAATGTAATGGTATCCCTTAGAGTAATTGCATTCTCGCCAAGAAGCGTATAGTAGTTTGATCCAAATTCCACCATTCCTGTGGGCCTACTTCCTATTTCGCCACCAGAAATTTGTTCGGAATCAGAATAATCAGTCACAAATAACTGGTAATCCATAGTCTGGACAATTACAGAGCGAGGATTAGGATTTGAAATTACAAACGCAATCTCTATTGTAGCTGATCTTTCGGAAATCTTTTCAACATGAATATCATCAAGTTCAATCTGAAGAGGTTTGGCTTCAGATATATTCTGAGGTGCAGGAACATTTTCCTGGGATGGTATTACCATTGAAGGTCCAGCTAAAAGAATTCCTCCCAAAATTAAGACAAGTGCTCCAATTGCAATGCCTACAAAGATCTTAGGATTCATATTTTCATTTTTCCTCTTGATATCTTAAATGTTGAGATAGTTATTATACCATTGGAGACAAAAAAAAATATGCAGTATTTTCAAGCTGTTCAGCAAGGAAAGATAAGAGCAAACAAATCACAAATGAAAATGTTTGATGTGGCTGGATTTGGCATGTTGACTTTGACAACTAAAAAAATTGATGGGAAATTCCATCCAGTTGGAGAAGAGGAATATACCGCGGTAATTAATTCTGAAGATGGACACGTAGCAATAATTGTAGACGGAGATGGTTTTACAAAGGCCCAATCCAAGTCCGTGGAAAAAGAAGAGGCGTTAAAAATTTACAAAAAACTAAGAGATTCAGGAATTCAAGAATATCCAAAAAAGGAGGTTCAGATCTGGTCTCAAGCAAGACCTACAGTTCAAAACGAAACTTCCGAATAATTATTTTGATGTCAGTATTATTTTGGTTCCCACGTTGCCACCTTTGATTGCTTTTTCGATGATTTCCGGGTCAGCCTTTAGAATTCTCGTCTGGATTCTAGAACGTTCAATGATTTTTAAAGCAACAATGTCCATCAGATCATAGCCTCCAGCAACAGAATCTTCGTGAACCAGCATGCTTTTCAAATTTTTCATTTCAATTCGTTTGAATTTTTTTGCCTGTTTGAACTTGTTTGGATCCATATCATAAACTCCATCAACATCAGTGGCATTAAGGAATTGCTCGGCTTTTACTTTCTCTGCTATTAGTGCAGCAGTGCCATTAGTACTCTGTCCAGGGTGCAGACCTCCAGCAACGACAATTAATCCATCATCCACTGCATGTTTTACCTCTTGCAGAGTAGTTGGCGGATGCGAATATGCCTTGTTTTTTAGAGCATAAATCAACAATTTTGCATTTAGTCTAGAAATTTCAATTCCCAATTCATCAAGTGTAGACTCGTCTGCTCCAGATGATCTTGCATGAGAAATGTAATGTCTTGCAATGGTACCTCCCCCAGCAACAATGATAGGTTGACAAATCTTGCTAATCTTTACAAGGAATTCGGCATAATCCTTTAGAATTTTGACATTTTCAACGCTAAAAATTCTTCCAGACAATTTGATGACGATTTTCTTTTTCATTTTAGATCACCAAGGATTGATTTTGCGGCAATTTCAACTTTCTTTCTGTTTTTTTCATGGGTATAGATTCTAAGTATGTTCATAAATCCAGAAATGGCAGAAACGACGGGTATTTCTGAAATTGGCATCTCTTTTGCAGATGATTTTCCACCATCATTTGTAATCAAAACAATTGACTTTGACTCGTTTTTAGACGGTGCAAGAGGAATTGAGGGAGTGACAGAACTATCTACGAAAATTTCATTTTCATCAATTTTAGACTTCTTGGAAAGTTCTATTCTCAGCTCATTTGTTCGAGTTTTCTTCAAATTCGTCTGACTTGTAAGTATTCTCTCAAAAACACATTTCAGTAATTTTCTATTCTGATAGTCTTCGGCAAATTGTCTAGCTCGTTTTAGCTTGGATGATTTTGATGAGAGTAGTGATGAGAGTACAAATTCATCAGTCAGCTTGACGAATTCATTTAGATTAAAAGATGTAAAACCAAACTCATCATCAGACAACCTTAATGCCTGAATAAGCATGACTTCTGCGGCACGCACAGTTTTATGAAAATAGACTGCTTTGAACATTTGATATCTAGAATGCATCATGGATTCAAAAGAGTACAATGCAGAACGCTCCAACGCAATTTTTTTCTTATGAACGTTAAGGGATTGTGTTATTCTTTTGTAATCCACCTTTGCATGTTCAGCTCCAGTAAAATAGCCATCACGAAGCAAATAGTCCATCATATCTGCACTCAAGGCACCAGAAACAATTTCATTCAGATATTGAAATTTTGATTCTCCAAACGCAATTTTTGCTATTAGTTTTTTATCAAATCCAGTTTTTGACAATGTGTCACCAATTTCAGAATTTAAAATGATTTTCTTACCATAATCCTCATGTGAGATTTTTTTTTCTTGAATTATTTCTTCAAACAAATGAGAGAACGGACCGTGGCCAATGTCATGTAATAATCCAGATATGCGCAATATTTGAACATCATCAGAATTCAGAAATCCTTTTTCATTTAATGCAAACCCAGCTTGACTTGCAATATGCATAACCCCCAAAGAATGCTCAAATCTGCTATGTTGAGCCGCGGGATAAGTCAAATGTGCACCAGAAAGCTGCTTTATTCTTCTTAATCTTTGGAAAAGGGGACTGTCGATTATGGGCAGCTCATAATCATATACGCGAATAAAGTCATGAATTGGATCTATGATATCCAGATAATTTTTCTTCATAATCCAAGATTCTTAGAAAATGTTTTTAGTATTTCTTCGTGAACTTCAAATTTGGATTTTGATGCATCAATTATTTTCCAACGTTTTTTGTTTGCGGTAGTTTTATAGATTTTAGATATTTTTCTTGAAAATTGCTCATTTTTCTCAAACTTGTCTCTTTTCATTACCGTTCCTTTTTCATTTCGTGGAGATCTTGAAAATGATTCTTTTTGTGTAACATCAAGTAAAACTACAAGATCGGCTTTTGGAAGGCCAACATCAAGATTCTCAAGCCATTTTTGCTTCAGTCCGTTAGCTAGACCATAGATCAAATTTGAATGATAATATCGATTCATAATCAGAACTGAATTTTTTTCTTTAGCTGTTAAAATCTCATCAAGTTTTTCCCAGCGGTTTGCAGACAAAAGACAGTGAATTACCTGAGGAGAAAATTTCCGTTTTCCATCAAGGTATTTCCTAATTTCCTTTCCCACAGGAGTTTCATAATCAGGAAAGTGAAACAGCTTAGTCTTGATCTTTCTTTTTTTTAGTGCTTTTTCCAACAAAATTGACTGTGTGAGCTTACCTGCCTGGTCTCCCCCCTCAATTACAATAATCATCAGTTATCATAACAGAGAAACCATTTGGTTAAAAAATCTATCAAAACATGATAAGCTTCGGAAATACAGAATATTAAAAAAATTACAATTCATGATAATACATCTAGTATCATCGGAATATTCTCCAATGAATTTCCAAATTAATAATTTAAATTTGTGAAGTATCTCTAGTTTAGAGATTTGTCATTTTCCATTCTACACGAATCAGCCCATAGTTCAAATGTAAACTCACTAATCCCACAGGAACTAGTGTCAATTACAGCATGATGATTGTAGATCATTTCGGCATTCACACTCATTCCATTACAATATACCTGTGCTGTTGTTTCATCAAATGATTCTTGCAGCTGACCATCATCCTCATCTATTATTATCTTAGAACCCATAGGACAAATTATCTCAAGGAATATTTTTGAATTTTCTCCCTCTTTTTTATCCAATTCTGGTGCTGAAACCAATGAAAGTTGAATTGACTTATCATCTGAATCTCTGATTGTATTCCCATCTATTACTTCAAGTAGAGTTGTTTCGTAACATACTCCTCTATCATTTGAGCATTGAAGTTGTATTGGTGGAGAAATCGGTATTACCAGCATCATTACGATCGCAATTCCCAAAATTATTGGGGCAATCAACTTTTTATTCAACTTTTTTCTATTTTGTTACCAATAATTTATGACATTCTAAACACCCAGAATAGAGATATCTTTGCCAATGCCGTCAAGATTTATAACCAAAAATTAGGTATACAACTCAAAATGGGACTAGTCAAAGAAGTAATCAAGGAGATTGGAAACAAATCTAGGGAATTTTATGAATTTATTTTGCCTCCAGTTGATATGTACCGTTATGAAAATAGCCTCAAAATAGTAATCGACGTTCCAGGATTTAACAAGGAAGACATCAAGTTGACATTGTGTGAAGATATTCTTTCCATCAAGGCTCAAAGAACAATTGATGAGAATGACTCAGATTCATTGATTTTAAATCAGAGACCGAGTATTATTGATAAAAAGATCAGGATTCCAATAGAGGTAAATCAGGGAGAAGAAAAAATTGAATCTGCAAAATATGAAAATGGGATTCTTACATTAATCATTCCCGTAACAAAAAAAGGCAAAGACATCTCAATAGAATAAACTAGTATTTTCTAAACAATACAGAAATTCCCATCACAATACCAGAACCAATCATTCCAATTAAACCAACAGATTCATCAGATTGAAACAGGACTGTAGAGCCTACAAAAATTGCAGATGCGAATATGCTTCCTCCGATTAAAACCGCCGGCTTTCTTTTTTTCATATGGAACTTGAATTCTCCCATGAATTGTTCCATTTCAGGTCCAATCCTCAGAGCAGTGTCAATTGATTTTGAGAAAGTGTCAAAAGAAATCTTTAGTTCTTTAACATAAGCCCCCAGAATCAAATTTTCTTCCTGAAGAATGTTTTTTAAAACTTTTACAAACTTGAAATCAACATCATGTGTTTTGTAAATGCCCTCAATAATTGATGCCATCCTCATGTACAAAGCCAAGTTTTTTGGTAAAACAAATGGGAACTTGCTCATTGTTTGATTTGCAAGCTCCATCAAACTTTGCACTTCCATCTCGTCAGGTTTGTCACCATGCATTGCACGAATAGAGAGTTCAATCCCTTTTTCAATTACTGATCTATTATATCCAGGAATCAGCATCTGAAGATCATTCATGGCATTGACTACCCTAGGAGGATTTTTCTCAACCAATGCAAGATATAGCCGGATTAGCTTGAATCGGGTCTCATCGTTGATCTTTCCAACCATCCCATAATCATACAAAATGAGCTTTCCATCATCAGTTACAGCAATATTTCCAGGATGAGGATCTGCATGAAAAATGGAGTGCTTTAAGAGCATGGTAAAAAAGACCTTATGAACATCAATTACTAGCTGTTCTCGATCAATCCCTTTCTCATCCAGAGCCTTAACATCTGTAACTTTGATACCCGGAAGATATTCCATGGTCAGAACATTTTTTGATGAAAGATCATCGAAAACAGAGGGTACAATTACCTGATCGCTATCCTTCATATCATTTTTAATTCTTTGAAGATTTTTAGACTCTACAGTGTAATCCATCTCTTCATAAACAGTCTCAATGAATTGGGAAAGCATTGCTTTCGCAGAATAACGCAAGTTTGGATCAACAAATCTTAGTGCCAACGGAAGAATTTTTTTTAAAACTTTAAGATCTTGTTCCACCATTTTTTCAATGCCCGGTCTTTTTACTTTGATAACAATTTGCTGACCGGAAATTGACCCACGATAAACTTGCCCTATTGATGCTCCAGATATAGAATTAGTATTGATTTCATCAAAATTTTCATCAATCGGACCAAGATCCTTTTCAATTATTGGTTTTACCTGATCAAAAGGGACAACAGGGACATTGTCTTGCAGCTTTGCAAGCTCTTCCAGATACGGTTGCGGTAAAATATCAGCCCTTGAAGAAAGCCACTGGCCCAGCTTTATGTATACAGGACCCAGTGAAATAAATGCATTAAGGGCCTTTCGCGCATTTTTTCTAAACTGTTCCAAGTCAATTTCATTTTTCTTTTGATTTATCCAAATTTTTCTATCCTTGCGTAATGCCAAAACCGAAGGCAGTAGCTTGACAAGTATTTGGATTGTTCTAACAGTAGACACCAGATTACTCCAAATAACTTTTAATTTTTTTTGTACCAACATATCCTAAATATCCTGAAACAGCAGAAAAAAATATGCCAGAAGCTAGAGATGATCTTTTCTTATGAAATTTTTTTGCACTTTGTATACCGGTAAAAGCTGCACATGCCAGACCTATCAAGACTTCAGGTGCATCATGAATCAAATGTCCCATGGGATCTTGCCTTGGATCAATTCTGTCAGTATGAACTAGAAATTTATCTGAATACTCTCTAATGTGTAAATTACCATATCGATATTGCTTGGTCGCACCATTTTTTTGTCCCAGAATGGTTTCCTGTGCATCTTCCAGCATAAATTCACGTATCTCCTTTGGGACCTCGATCTCATCACCTGGCATGATCGCAAGATCAAGTAATTGTTTATAATCTTACGGTCTGAGAGATACACATGCCTAAGATCAAAAATGGCATTTCCTGATGGCAATTGAATTTAATTTTTTATGAGAGCACTTAGATCTTGCAAATAATTTTCATGTATATTTTTTATTCAAATTTTATTCATATAAATCAAAAAAGTAGAAAAGTCGATTTTTAAATATCATTACGTCAGTCGTAAAAAACAAAACCCATGGAGATTATAGACGATCTTTTGTAAACAATACAAAACTAATTGAAAAAAATACCAGCATTGCAATTCCTGGAATGTATGCATAATTGAAACCCACGCCAGGATGTTCTGTTTGATGATAGTAGTTAAACAAGAATGTCACGGCTAACAAGATAACTCCTACAAGCGTTAATTTTTGATGGGTTTCCAACAATTATGATTTTACAAGTAACTATATGAATTTAGAAAAGGCATCAACCATACTTATAAAAAAACTGACGCAGTGAAATACCTAATCATATGTGACCAATTAAAAAATGAATTTGAACTTTTTCATGTACAATGAAATTTTTGTAAAACATAATGCATTGCAAGCAATACATGCTAAAAATAAAATTTGCATTATGGGTTAGATTCCATTTGGGACAGTTTTGTAATGACCTGTTCCAATTCTGATTTATTGTCTTCAATTACTTGTTTGACTATCTCAATTTCTTCATAAATTTGATCAAAATTGACATCATCTGAACTGTTAATTTGAACTTCCAAGTCTTTCAGGATTTGCTGATTGTGCTGATTGAGTTTTTCTAGTTCATTTTTGTATATTTCTAATTTTTCATATTGGTCAGAAATTTCAGGAACGCTGATGTATTCTTGAGAGATTAAAAATCCCATAGAAATTACTATACCGCCTACAGACAAAACTGCAATGAGAATTATGACAATTAATTTCAATTTAATTATCCTTGTTTCTCCAATTTAAATTTAAAATTATGTTGTTAATTTGTCTTGATTGCGACTTTTTTACGCCTACGAATCATGTAGATTGCAGCTGCTATTATCAAAATAATCGGAATTATGATCATTGTTGAATCAAAACTATCTTCATCGTTATCAGATGATTCATTGACAAAAATTGTCGCGTCATAAGGCAAAAAGATCTCATCTCTTATACCATCTTTGTATCTTACAGTAATAGTGATGTCATGTTCCCCATATTCTGGCTCACCATCAAATTCGATTGGAATGTTAAATGGTACAGGAGCATCAATTTCAATTTCATCAATAAATTGAGTGTTTGGAAGTATATTAGAATCTCCGCGAGGTTCAACTGTAACAAATCCAAATAATCCATCTTCGTTTCCTTCATTAATTATTTCTCCTATCACCATTTGTGTATCGGACAGTTCAATGACATCAACATTGTATATCGACAAATCAATTAACCCCTTGACATAGAAATCGGCGATTCGCGAAAGGGATTGCTGTTCACCATGTGCATCAAAATAAGTTATTTCGATAGGTGCACGTAGCGTGTCGCCTTTCAAAGATTCCGGTACGTATATCTCAAGTTCAACAAGTTTTTTTGAATTCGGATCAATTTCACCAATCTCCCAATCAGTACTTAGGATCACAACATTCTCTACATTTGTTATAGATTGAGTTGTTGACGCCCTTTCACTTTGTGTATTTTGCAGTGCGATATTTACACTTGAAATTGGAGCGGTTCCATCATTTGAAATTTCAATTATTACATGGTTTTTCTGTAAGGATGTAAGAAACGGATCTAGTGCACGCACGTTTATGACACTTTCTCCAGTTATTTTAAAATCAAAGTCTTCAAACGCAGTACGAACTCCTGACTCTCGTAACCTCGAATAATCAACTTTAACGGTACCAGGGTACTGTTGGATTTGAACGCCATTGCCTATATCAACAAAAAATGTCAAGTAAAAATTTTCTCCGGCAAGGGAATTTGAATCAGCATCAGCATGAATTATAAAACCAGGTCCATCTGAGGCTGAAAATCCAAGAGGTAAAGACAGCTGTCCCCGTATTCCTGTAATATCCTGAGTTCCGACATTTGCCATTACCACGGTAAATGGAACGTTTCTATCTCCTGCATCAATCTCAAATTTTTCATCTATTGTTCCAAAGTAGGCATCAAGGAATTTTACATCTCCAAAGTCTCTTTCAAAAGGAGAATTTCCAAATCCCCCAGAAGTGATTTGTGCATATGAATTATCAAAGACAAACGGAGATATACATATTACAAACAACGATAACAGTAATTTTACAATCATACCAAGATTTCCATTTCTGAAGAGGGCTGATCACCTTCAAACGCCTTGCCATCCTTTATTGTTATCACCCTATCAACATCACCAAAGTGCTGTCGGTCATGTGTTACTATGATGAATGTCTGATTGAGTTTTTTTGCCATTGATTTCATAAGTTGAACAATTGTTTCGGAAGTTATCGAATCAAGATTACCCGTAGGTTCATCAGCTAGAACAATCGAAGGCTTGTTGATCAAGCCTCTTGCAATTGCCACTCTCTGAGCTTGTCCACCTGAAATCTTGTTTGCACGTTTATGTAATTGGGTTTCAAGTCCAACTACCTTTAGCAAGTCTATAGCTTCCTTTTCAGCAGTCCCATCAGTTCCTCCAATTTGTCTTGGTAACAATACATTTTCCAAAACCGAAAGATCAGCAAGCAGATTGGAGAATTGAAAAATGAACCCTAGTTTCGTGTTTCTAAACGAGGAGACTTTATCGTCACTTAGTGTTGTAGTGTCAGTTCCATCAATGAAGATCTTCCCACTTGATGGATGATCTAGCAATCCAACCATGTTAAGCAGTGTTGATTTTCCAGAACCTGAACTTCCCACAATCAAGACGAATTCTCCCTGCTCTATTGAAAAAGATGCATTGTCAAGTGCCTTAACTTTACTGTCTCCATCTCCGTAGATTTTGTTGACATTGATAAGCTCAAGTACTTTAGACAGATCTCATAGCCTCCACTGGTAGTAGCTTTGTCGCCCTATACGAGGGATATAGAGATGCAATGATTGCCAAAATGAATGACATCAAGGCAGTCTGAATTATTTTTTCCCAATTATAATTTACTTCTAAAACAAGACTACCGTTGAATGACATTTTGCTCTCCTTTGCATATATAGTATAACCTAGTCCTGCTGCAGTCCCTACACCAGCACCAATAGCTCCAATTATCATGCCTTGAAAAATAAAAATTATTAAAATATCTTTTCGTTTAGCCCCTATAGAACGCATGACACCAATTTCTCTAGTTTTTCCGTTAACCAACATCATCTGAATTGTAACAATTGCAAATGCAGACGCCATCATTCCAAAGTAACCAATTATGTTTATCATGGCAATACCAGATCTAAAACCTTCAAGTTGCGCTTCAGATGCCTCTTCTGTAGTTTCAGCAATAAAATCTTCATTTGGAAACGAACGCAAAAATAATTCTTTAACTTCTAGTGCTTTAGAATCATCATGTAGTTTAACCATAAATGAACCTGTATCTCCAGGCCTATTCATCATGTCACGTAATGTGTCAATGTGAATAACTCCAGAATAATCAAATCCCGAACCTCCTGGTGAATTTGCAATTCCAGTAACGATAAATCTTCGAATTTGATCTTCTCCCTGTCTGTCTACTACAAGAACCTTAACGTTATCGCCTACTTGAGCACCTCCAAGATCTCTTGCTACATTAGATCCCAACACAATAGAATTTCTTGAAAAAACATAACTTCCATCTGAAACAGTTTCATGTGCCGTAGATGCTCTAACATCATTAAATGGATCAATGCCAACTAAAGGAATCCTACTTTCTTCAATCAGCTTTCCATTTTTTGTCATATTCATTTCTGCGGTTGAAGATAGCCGCGGTGTCGCGGCTTCTACAACTGGAATTCGTTCAAACCATCGGACAAGAGATTGATCTGATTTATCGATAAAATCAAATTCATCAGTAACAATCACATCACCAGTACTGTATTCACTGATATCTCTAACAATAGCATCATACAATCCTTGAAAAATTACAAAATTTACATGGATTACCAGAATGCCAATGGTTACTGCCAAAACAGCACCAATCATACTTCCTTTCTGATTGAATAGCATTCTTTTTGCAAGTTTTATCCTATAATCCACAAATATAATCAAATAGTCTGATATTTAATGTATGTGATATATAATATTGATAATACAGACAATTTTATAATAGATTAGGTATTTTCATATTGTATAAGGAGTGTATAGGTAGCATAATGGACAAATTAGATATAAAGATTTTGAGCAGATTATTGAACAATTGCAGAGAATCAGACAGACAAATAGGCATAGAATAAGGAATGTCTGGAGGAGCAGTTCGTGCAAGAATAAGAAAAATGCAAGAAAGGAAAATCATCGAGGAATTTTTCATAAAAGTTGAGCCCCCGGTCTTAGGATATGGAATTTTGTACTTTGTTGTATCAGGTCAAAATATTAATGAAATTTTAGAGCAGGCAAAGCTTGTAGGCGAGCCATATTTTATGGTTCCGTGTGTTGGAGGAATAACAGTGTGTGGCATTTCCATAAAAGAAAACTTGAATCAAAAAATTGAACTTGCAAAAAAATTGATGAAAGATGTTAGAGTATTATCTATTTTTGAAGCAGAGAATCCAGAATTTATCTCAAATCTTACAAAAACAGATTTAGAAATTTTAGAAGAATTAATCAAAAATCCTAGACAGAGGATTGAACAGATTGCAAAGGACACAAAAATGTCAACTAAGACAATAACGAGATGCATAGAAAAACTGCATGAAAATGACGGAATTCAATTTACTCTAGTTTATGATCCTGAAAAAATTGAGAATTTTATTCCTCACGCTATTCTTACTTGGATAAAAGGAGATCTTAAAGAAACATTAGAAAATATGAACAATTCATTTTCTGAATCATATTTACAAATTCCGTTTATAGCAAAAAATCAAATTGTTTTGTTCATGTACAGCGACAATATTTTCAAGATGGATGAGTTAACACAAAAAGTTAGAAATATCAAAAATGTGGAATCAGCTGATTTGTTTATTCCAAAAAGAATTTCATTTTATTCAAAATGGATAGAGAAGGCCATTCTTGATTTTAAAAAATCACCTAAATTACATTTAACATATCAAACAAATTAAATAATAACAGTAATTGATGCAATACATGAAAAGAACAAAGATCTATGAAGGAAAAATCTTAGGTCTTAGTGTTTATGATGGAAAACTAGAGGGTAGAAAAGTCAGGCGAGAAGTTATTGAGCATAGAGGTGCGGCAGCTATGCTTGCTTTTGATGAAGATGAAAAAGTAATTCTAGTAAAACAAAACAGATTCCCTCATGGAGATGTATTGGAGATTCCTGCTGGAACATTAGAAAAAAGAGAAGAGCCCATAAAATGTGCATTCAGAGAACTAGAAGAAGAAACAGGCTATACAGCAAAAAAAATGACTCTACTCATCACATATTACCCATCAATTGGCTATAATGCGGAGATAATTCATTGCTTTTTAGCCTCAGGACTAAAGAAAACATCGAATTTGAAATTAGATGAGGATGAAATATTATCAGTAGTAAAGATGGATTTGAAAAAGGTGATTTCAATGATCAAAACCGGAAAAATTCAGGATTCAAAAACCATTTGTGCAGTTTTAACTTATGCTGCAAAGAAAAAATTATACTAATTACTTGTTATAGATAGGCTGTACAAGATCAGCTACATCTGCCCAAGACTGTGCAATTCTTTCAAACATATACACAATATCAAGAAAATCTATCGGAATTTGTTTTTTATTATCCAATGTGTTTCGAAGCAAAATGAGTTTTTCCTCATATTGTTTATGCAACGATATGGCTTCGATTGCTAATAATCTATCAGGTTTGGTAAACGCATCAATAGATTTTTCTGCAAGTTTATTAAAATCACTTACTACATTATAGATTTTTTTTGAATGCTCTTTTGATAAAGAAGTGTTGTAAATTAGATTTGAAAGTTCTACGATAGAGTCGCCGGCATTTTCAAGAATATTTGCTGCAACTCTATAATCAAGTACATCAATGTTTTCTAGATTAAATACATTAGCCAATCTTTTGTCAACTAATGTACTGCGAATTAAGCGAACTAATAGAAAATATTGTCTATTTACCTCAACATCACGATTTGATAATGATTGCAGGTTAGATTTGTCATCTGAAATTAGTCCATTTGATACATCATCATACATGCCAATCGCAATTGAACTCATTCGTTTGAGAATTTTTTCCGGATTAAGTGTTGTTGCATCTAAAAGAAATTGCATATTGATGTGAGATGCATCTTCTTCAATTATCTCCATTCCAACTAGTCTTCTCATCGATTTACGAATTTCCTCTCTGTCTTTACCTGGAATAATTGACTTTGAATTAATTTCGATAATACCAAATCCTAAAAGATAAGCTCCAGTAATGTCTGCAACAATATTTTCTTCTTTAGGTAATGGATAAGAAATTACAAGTTCTTTTTTTGGCCGAACTTCTTTGTTAGCAGAGATTGAAATGCTATCGTGACCAGTTTCAATTTCAACTTCACTGCCTTTATCTAAATTATTTACATCAATCCATTCTTTTGGTAATGATACCAGAATGCTACTTCCAATTCTTTGCAGGCGTCGAATAAATTTAGTCAATTTATACTAGTTTAATTAATTTAAGCCATATTCTTATATTTTGTGTTAAGTTTAAACTAAAATCAATGGAGGCAACAGCATTTTGTCCAGCACATGTTACAGGATTTTTCAAGGCCCACTTAGAGGATAATCAAAATAATTTAGAAAATTTAGGTTCCATGGGAGCAGGCTTTTCAATAAAACAAGGAGTAACTACCAGAGTAAAAATTCAAACCAGAAATGATCAAGAATCAAATTTTGAGGTTACAACACATGGATATCAATCAGACAAAACAGATATTTCAGAATATGTTTTAAATGAATTTTTAAAACTTGGAGACTATACAACAAAGTTTTTTGAAATTGAGCATGACATATCAATTCCAGTAGGGTATGGTTTGGGTTCCAGTAGTGCAGTTGCTTTGTCTTTATCATTTGCATTAGATCAAGCCCTTCAAACAAAACTAAACAAGACAAGAATAGGTCAAATTGCACATAATGCAGAAATAAGTTGTAAGACAGGACTAGGTGATGTATTAGCATCATTTCATGGAGGCTTTGAAATTCGTGTTAAACCTGGTGCACCAGGAATTGGTACCGTTGAAAAAATTACTACAGAAAAGATTTCTGTAATCATGATATGTTTTTCTCCAATATCCACAAACAAATTCATCAAAGAACGCTTGTCTCAGATTAACGGACTGGGAGGAAAGATGGTAAACATGTTATTAGAATCAAAAAATTATGAACATTTTCAAGACATGTCTTTGGAATTTGCAAAATACGTTGATGTCATAACTCCAAGAATGCAAAAGCTAGTTGATGAACTGTATGAAAATAATATTAAATGTGGAATTGCACTTTTTGGTGAGACAGTTTTTTCAATGATTCCACAAGAAAAAGAAAAAGAAGCATTAAGAATCATGCAAAAATATCTCGAAGGAACAATAATAAAATCAGAATTAGATAATGACGGAGCTAGAGTTTTATTAAATTAATCAAAAAATCATGTCAATAATTCCTAAATCTCATCCAAGAGCTAAATCACTTTTAATTCGTGAAAAACTAGTTAATGGATTTGATAACGGACTAGTTGCAAAAGAAGGATTGTTGGCTCAAGGTAGAGGAGAAGCATTTGATTACCTATTAGGTGAAAAAACAGGCAAAGCTGCTGCAAATGCTATCAAAGCAGCAGCCGCACAGCTACTATTGGCGGAAACTCCCGTTATTTCAGTTAATGGCAACATTGCAGCATTGTGTCCAAAGCAAATTGTAAAACTCTCAAAGCAAATCAAGGCAAAACTAGAGGTAAATCTGTTTTATGCAAATGAAAAAAGAAAAAGAGCAATCATCAAAACTCTAAAAGCAAATGGAGCTGACAAAGTTTTGGGCTCCAGTGTGGCATCATCGAAAAAACTGCCAGGTATTGACTCTACAAGAAGAATTGTGGATAAAGACGGAATTTTTGTAGCAGATGTAGTAGTAGTTCCACTAGAAGATGGAGACAGAACCATAGCACTTCGAAAGGCAGGAAAAACGGTCATCACATTTGATCTAAATCCTCTATCACGAACTTCACAGACTGCCAACATTACAATTGTAGATAATGTAACAAGAGCAATTGATGTGTTAATCAGTGAATCTAAAAAACTATCAAAAAAGAAACAAAAAAGTCTTCAAAAAATTATTAATGATTTTGATAACAAAAAAAACCTAAGAGATAATGTCATACAAATAAAAAACAATCTAACAAGGAGTGCCAAAATTGCATAAAACAGTTCAAGACATTATTAATATGAAAAAAGAAAAAAGAAAAATTTCTGTAATAACAAGTTATGATTACACTTTAGCTTCATTGTGTGATAAGGCAGGAATTGATGTGTTGTTAGTTGGTGATAGTGCAGGGATGGTAATGCTTGGTTATGAGAATACAATTTCTGTAACAATGGATCATATGTGTATGTTTACAGAAGCAGTTAGTAGAGCAAGGAAAAATGCGTTACTTGTATCAGATTTGCCATTCATGTCATACCAAGCAAGCATTGAAGATGCAATGAACAATTCAGGTAAATTAATCAAAGCTGGTGCAGATGCAGTAAAGCTTGAAGGTGGTTCAATAATGGCTGAAACAATTAGTGCAATAGTGGATGTAGGAATTCCTGTAATGGGTCATATTGGATTACAGCCTCAAACCACAATTCTTTCTCAAGGATACAAAGTGCAAGGAAAAACAAAAGATACTGCAATGAAGTTAATCCAAGATGCAAAAGAGCTTGAAGATGCAGGAGTATTCAGCATAGCAGTAGAGATGGTTAGCAATGAAGTCGCTCAAATTATCTCTGAAACTGTTAGTGTACCGATTATAGGAATTGGTTCAGGTGTAAATTGCGACGGACAAGTACTGGTAGTTCAAGATTTGTTAGGAATGTATGACAAGATTAAACCAAAATTTGCCAAAAGATACATGAATTTGGCTGAAGATATTGAAAAATCACTTGGAGATTACAAAAAAGACGTTGAATCAGGTATATTTCCCGCTAAAGAACACTGGTTTTCAATGAATGAAGAAGAACTAGAAAAATTACGTGAAGAAATTGGTAGTTAAAAAAAAGATAAAGAAAAAAGATCATCCATCTTTAGACATTGTTAGCTCACATGGTATAGAACTAACTGGAAAAAGAATTGTGCTTTGTGTTGCAGGCAGTGTTGCAGCATACAAAGCAATTGAGCTTGCAAGATTACTAATGAGACACGGAGCAGATGTAAAATGCGTTACAAGTAATGCAGTTACAAAACTAATACAGCCAGAATATTTCAAATGGGCCACAGGTAATGATGTAATTACAAAACTTACTGGAGAGTTAGAACATATCAGATTAGCTGATTACAATCAATCAGATTTACTAATAGTGTATCCTGCAACTGCAAATACATTAGGAAAATTAGCAAATGGTATAGATGATACACCTGTATCAACAGTACTTACAGTAGGATTTGGATCAAAAATACCAATTTTGATGTGTTTAGCAATGCATACATCAATGTATGAGAATTCAGCTGTCAAAAAAAATATTAAATTTTTAAAAAATAAAATTGAATTTATGTCCCCTAAAATGATTGAAGGTAAAGCAAAATCTCCAGAACCTGAAGATGTTTTAGAAAATGTACTAAAGAAGTTTGGATTCTCATCGAAATTAAAAAATAAAAAAATCTTAATGACTGCAGGTCCTACTGTAGAACAAATAGATCCCATACGTGCAATTACAAATCAAAGTTCTGGAAAAACAGGAGTCAGTTTAGCGTCTGAATTAATTTCTGCAGGAGCTAAAGTTACATTTGTTTATGGCCAAGGAAAAGAAAACCCACCAAAAGGTGCAAAAATAATCAATGTTTCATCAAGCAGAGAAATACATACTGTAGTAAAATCAGAACTGAAAAAGAAATATGATATTGTAATTATGGTCGCAGCAATTGCAGATTATATTCCAGTGATTCAAAACAAAAAGAAGATCAAAAGTTCAAAATCAACTATGAATATTTGCCTCAAAAAAGCACCAAAAATCATTGATCAGATAAAAAAATATCAAAAGGGCGTATTTCTTGTAGGTTTCAAGGCAGAGACAAATTTGACAAAACCCCAGCTAATCAAATCAGCTGAAAAGAAACTAAGAGAATCATCTGCAGACATGATCATAGCAAATGATATAGGTTCAACCAGATACAAGAAAAATCCTCAAAACAACCAAGTGATCATTGTGGATTCCAAAAAGAATTTTGTTTCAGGATGGATGGATAAAGAAAAAATTGCCAAAATCATTAGAAAACAAATTGAAGCTAAAATTAAATGAAAAGATCAGAACTTAAAAGACTAGTTGCACAACACAAAGAAATCAGATTAAAATTTTCAAAATCAAATAATATGAAATTAAAAGAACAACTAAAACAATTAGAGCACGATATTATCATGAAACAGGTAGGACAATAAAATCAGATTTAGAAGAGATTACATAAAATAGATCAAAGATTAGCAAAGCATGTTAAGATGAAATTCATTCCTTCTGAATACAAACAACGAAACATAAAAATTTGGAATGAGGTTGCCCCCAGATATCACAAAAGATGGGCCAGTGTAAACAAAGGACCATTTCAGAGTACAAAAAAATTAGTAGAATCGGTAAACATCAACAAAGATGATGCAGTCTTGGATGTTGCATGTGGTACCGGAGTGGTTACAAATGAAATCCAAAAGAAGATTGGAAAATCAGGATATGTTGTAGGAGTGGATACTTCAACTACTGCAATTAAGATTGCAAAAAAATGGATTGGCAAAAAAGATAATGTAGATTTTATAAATACTGATGCTGAAAAATTCTCTTTTTCTAAAAAATTTGACATCATAACATGTCAATATGCATTATTTTTCTTTCCAAATGCGCAAAAGGCATTAAAAAATATGAAAAACAGCCTCAAAAAATCAGGAAACATAGGAATCTCAGTTCACGGAAGTAATGATAATGTCCCATACTTTAGCAGCATCATAGATTCAGTTACAAAGTATATTCCAGATTATATCCCCCCAAATTCACCAAATTTTGATAGATTTGGCACAAAATCTGCTTTGAAAAAAGAAGTAAGTAAGGCAGGATTTTCAAAAATCAAAATTGCAGAATTTATTTTTCATTATAGCCCAGGAAACTTTGAAGATTACTGGAAAACTTATCTAAAATATATCGCAAAACCACTAAAAGAAAAGCTAAATGAATTGAATTATTCCAAAAGAAAAGAATTGAAACAGGCAACAAAAGAAAAAACATCACGATATACCAAGAAAAATGGAGAAATTTTGTTTCCTTGGCAAGTTTTAATTCTAAGTGCAAAAAACTAGGTGACTAGAGAGAAATGGGTAAAGACATTAAGAAAAAAGAAGACAAGCCAAAAAGGAATGATTTTAAATCATTTCTTAAAAAAAGAGCTCCAATCTATCTTGCTTTAATTGCAATGTTAATTGTATTTGTAATTCCAGAAATGACAAAAGGAACATTAGAAAAGAGTTTTCCTGAATTCGCTGATGAAGAACAACGAGTTGTAGATATTTTGATGAAATACAACGGTCCAAATAATGACGGACTAACTGTGATGGCAGCATTGGAGAGTAAAATAAGTGAAGAGTATCCTAATGAGAAAATCTTTGATCATAAAAAAACAGTTGTGGATTTGAAGGTAACAAATGTTAGTTCTGATGAATACAATGTGAATTTTGATTTCAAATCTCACAAAGGTGAAATGAACTTTGATTGGAATGTGAATTTAGAATCTGAAGAAATTACATCAAACAATTCAGAAGGAAAACACATTATTGAATTAGTCAACTATTACGATTAGGCTCAAATTGTGACTAAGTCTTTAGTGAATTTGTGCATTACAACTGGTCGTTGTTTTACAATTAACGAATCTTCAATTCGGATTCCAAATTTATTTTCAATATAGATACCAGGCTCTACAGTGATTGCCATGTTTTCTTTTAATTTTGTATCACTTCTATAAGATACAGTTGGCATTTCATGTACTTCTAATCCAATTCCATGACCTGTAGAATGAATGAAATATTGACCATAATTTTTTTCTTCAATGTATTTTCTGCATGCAACATCTACATCTTTACAATCAACATTTATCTTTACAGCATTTAGTCCAAGTTTTTGAGATTCTTTTACAATTTCATATGCTTCATTTGCTTGTAATGAAATTTTTCCCATCGCAAATGTCCTTGTTGCATCAGAGACATATCCTTTGTATCTTAAAGTAAGATCAGTGACTACAAGATCACCTTTTTTGAACTTTCTATTTGTAACTTGAGCATGTGGGAGTGCACCGTTTGGACCTCCAGCAATAATTAGTGGATTTAATGTAGATTTGTAACCAGTGTCAAACATTTCTTGCTGCATTGCATAAGTCATCAAGATAGTTTGCAGTTCTGATTCTTTTTGACCAACTTTCATCTTCTTTGAACAAATTTCAAACATCTCATCAATGATTTTGGATGCTTTTTTGAGAATTTGTACTTCTTTTTCATCTTTGACTATGCGGGCATTGTAAAATGGTTCGGTTGATGATTTTATTTTTGGAATTGATTTTTTCAATGAAGTCATTACAGAATAATTTTGGCAATCAGTACAGACTTGATTTTTCTTGATTTTTTTCATTACTGAAGTTATCAGACCATCTCCACGTTCGGCTGTAACTACGTTACAATCAACAGATTCTTCTTTTGCTCTTCCAACTTCAAGTTCGGGAGCAATTATGGTAGTTTTGCCATTTTTTTCAAGTAATCCAATTGCCTCACCCCAAAATCCAGTCATGTAAAACAGATTTTCAGGCTCAAAGGTGATCAAAGTATCGCAATCAATATCTTGAGCATATTTGAGAAGATTCTTTCTGCGTTGCTTCATACTAAAACATCTTCAATTCTCAATTTATGTATGATGTAAAGTTTGTATATGGAAAATTGAGTCAGATCGCAATGGCTGAAGAAAAAACAGAAAAGAAGAAAGTAGTTGCACTACTATCAGGTGGACTAGATAGTCAGCTTGCAGTAAGAATGATGCAAGAACAAGGTTTTGACGTATCAGCTGTTGCGATCAAAACACCCTTTTGTGATTTTGATTGCGGAAGAGGATGTGGATTTGAAATTAGAGAAAGAGCAGATGATCTAAATGTGAATTTAAAAACGGTTTATCTCGGGGATGAGTACATTGAGATGTTAAAGCATCCAAAGCACGGAATTGGTGCAGGCTTTAACCCATGTGTTGATTGTAGAACCATGATGTTTGATGCAGCAAAAAAACACATGGATGAAATTGGTGCAGAATTTATTATTTCAGGAGAAGTGTTAGGACAACGTCCAATGAGTCAACATGCACCATCATTGCACATTATTGAAAAAGAATCAAACTTGAAGGGAAAAATTGTCAGGCCATTGTCAGCTGGATTATTGCCACCAACTGATGCAGAAAAAGAAGGATTGATTAAAAGAGGAAACCTGGGGATGGTTAAAGGAAGAACAAGAAGAACTCAGTTGCAAATGGCTAAAGAATATGGAATAGAAAATCCTCCAAATGCAGGAGGTGGTTGTTTGTTGACAGAACCACAATTTGGAATTAAAGCCAAAGACTTGTTTGATCACATTGAAACTCCAAGTATTAATGAAATTGATTTGCTAAAAATTGGAAGACATTTTAGATTAGATGAGGAAACAAAATTCGTTGTAGGAAGAAACAAGGACGAGAATGAAATGATCAAGGCTTTAGCATTGACTGGGGATATACTACTTGAAGCTAAAGATTATGTTGGGCCAGTGTCAATTTTACGTGGCAAAAATGCAAAATTGCACATAGAATTTGCATCAAAGGTAACCCTAAGATATTCAGATGCTCCAAAAACGGAACAAAGCATTGTTTCTGTTAAAAATGGAGATTCAACTGAGGAAATTAATTCAGAATGTGCAGAAGAACAATCTTACATCAAATTTAGAATGTAGGCATGAAATTTATTAAAAATTAGTTAAAACTAAGGAAGAGTTTTTGAGGAAGTAGATCTCATTTTCAATAAGAATGCAAAAACAAGAGAATTCTACATATCTAAAGGCCATGACAATTAGGGACATCAGTGACGTTCATTCCATAAAAGAAGATATCAAAAAGAACATGATTTTGATTCTAAGAGTTACACCGTTGGCTCAAAAAGATGTAGATCAGCTTCGTAAAGTGGTGGAAGAATTGTATTCCATTGCAAAAGCTGCTGACGCCGAAATTGCAAGATTGGGAGAAGAGAGAATCATAATTGCACCATCAAGCATAAAAATCTGGAAACCAGAATATGATCTAAAATAATTTTATTGCTTCTTGAATCTGTGGATAATGTGCAGATATCTTGTACATTCGTCTAATATTCATAGCTAGGCTTTCGGATTTTTTGCGTTCTCCGTGATTAACTAAAACGCGACGAAGCTTTGGTCTCAATCTTTGTACAAATGACATTAGCTGGTTGTAATCACTGTGTCCACTGAAACCATCAAGTTTTTCAACACCGCAATTAATTGAAACAACTTCGACCTTACCTTCTTTTCCCAACATGGTTACTTGCTTTGATCCATCAAGAACTCTTCTCCCCATAGTTCCATTTACCTGATAAGAGACAAACAATACTTTGTTCTTTTTATCAGGAGCAATATTTTTGAAATATTCCAAGACAGGTCCACCTTCCAACATTCCAGATGTTGCAAGGATAATACATGGTGAATTATCTCTCATTGGTTCTTCTCGTGCATCAGCATGCTCAATGTTTGTAAAATATTCAGAATCAAACGGATTGTCATCTGTTTCCAGAATTTTTTGTTTGAGTTCTTGTGCAAGATATTCAGGATATGATTCGTGTATTGCTGATGCCTCAGAGATCATTCCTTCTGTGAAAACAGGTGCCTCAACCATTTCTCCTGATTTCATATAATGATCAATCACCATCATAATTTCTTGTGCACGTCCAACTGCAGGTATGGGTATCAGAACTTTGCCGCCATCTGCTAATGTATTATTTACTGCATTAATGAAAGAAGATTCTACTTCTTGTCGGGTTGGCTGAATATCTTCTTTAAGACCATATGTGCTTTCAACCAATAATGTTTCCACTCTTGGGAAATTCCAACTAGCAGCTTCAAACAAGATACTTTTTCCAAATTTGATATCACCAGAGTAGACAAAATTATGATCACCGTTTCCAATATGAAAGTGACATAAAGCGGAGCCCAGAATATGGCCAGCATTTGCAAAAACTAGTTTGATATCAGGCGAAATATCAGTTACAGTTCCATAAGGCAAAGTAATGGATTGTCTCATAACCTGTTTAACATCCCGTTCGGCATAAATTGGAGTTCTGCCTTGAGCAGAGGCCACTTTAATTGCATCTAATTGAATCAAATTCATCATAGGTAAAGTTGGTTCAGTACAATAGATTGGTCCTTTGTATCCATATTTACACAAGGTAGGTAAAAATCCAGTATGATCCAAGTGTGCATGTCCAATAACTATGGCATCAAGTTCGTCTAATGTTATGTTAAGAGAATCCAATCTTGGAAATGCATCCATTGGGGAACGAGCTCCAGGATTAAGTCCGCAATCAATTAAGATCTTACTTTCCGGTGTAGATAGCAACATTGAAGATCTTCCCACCTGACCAAATCCACCAAGAGTGTGAAGAGACACCTCAGTTCTTTGAGATAATCGAGGTCTAAAAATTTCATCACCCACTTGTTTAAGCTGTTTACCTCTCTCGACAGAGGCCTGTTTTAGAGTTGCATTAATTGTTTGAATCGTACGTGAAGGAATAGTAGTAGCCTTTCTAATTCGTAATCTCCAGCCAATCTTCTCAGTGACTTCAGCATGATTGAATTCCTTTGCATTTCTTTGCAACAACCAAGGTCTTTTTGCTTCAATTGATACTTCACCAGTGGTCGTATCAAAAATGGTTCCTTGTAAATTTGCTTCTTTTGGAACACATTCTGCCAGAATTTTTCTAGCTTCAGATTCAGGTTTTCGGATTGACTCATCAGTTCTGACAACGATTCTTTTTTTAATTATATTAACAAGATTTGATATAATATCATTATTTTCAATCAAAAAACGAGGAGTATTCGTGTAAAGAGCAATTCTTGGTCCCTCATATTCTATTTTTGTAACACTCGCTTCTTTTGGAATACTTTGCAGTATGGTGGCCATTATATTCTGACCACTAGGAGGTGAATCTTTTTCTTGATATTTTCTTTGCATTAAATCACTAAAGTTCTATGACGGCTTTCTTTTGCTCATCAGTTAATAGACGGAACCCATCTTTGTCCATAATTGCGACGTTAATTCCATCACCAGTACCAATGTTTCTAGTTATTGCAGCTTTAACAGCTCGCAAAGCTACTTGTTTTGCTTCTTCAATTGTAAGATCTTCTTTGTATTCTTCCTCAAGTAAACCATAAGCTACAGGTGAACCACTACCAGTTGTAACATATGACTTCTCTTCAACTGAACCAAACATATCCACATTAAATAATGAGGGACCATTTGCATCGTACCCACCAAGCAAGATATCAGCCATAAACGGATATCCTCTGTTCTGATGAAATATCAATGAACAAAGTCTTGCAAGGGAATGAATTGAGATTGAATCTTGTTTTTCAACTCTATGAAGATTAGAATGATAACGTAAAATATCAACAATGTTTTGTGCGTCTGCGACGCCTCCAGCCAAAGTCAATCCTGCATGTAGATCAATTTGTTGAATTTTCATAGTATTATTATTAGCTATAAAATAGCCCGCACTTGCTCTCATATCAGCGCATAATACAACACCGTCTCTAGCCTTGATACCTACAGTGGTAGTCCCATGCAAAATTTTTT
This sequence comes from Candidatus Nitrosopumilus sp., assembly GCA_029263475.1. Lineage (GTDB taxonomy): Archaea > Thermoproteota > Nitrososphaeria > Nitrososphaerales > Nitrosopumilaceae > Nitrosopumilus. Next base: position 8,083 of record JAJCXK010000034.1, on the reverse strand, counting down.
CTTCAACGTTATTTGACAAAATACACCTATTAAGATAAAGTGAGTTGAATCTCTCCCTTTTAAATAACTTTTTGTCCATTGAAATCATAAATAATGACAAAAAATCAAGATCGCATGGATTCACATATGATGGAATTACCTAGACAAATTGTAATAGGCGAAAAGAATATTGATGATTTTGGACAATTTCTTCATAATCTAACAAAACCAAAGAAAGTGTCACTAATTTCAGGAATTCACGTAAAAAAAATTCTTAAACAAAAGATTGAAAAATCATTAAAAAATAAAAAAATAAAGTTTGTATGGCATACATCAAAAGACAATCAATTCAGCACTCTAAAAAAAATTCAGATTGATGTGAAAGAAGATCATAGTAACATAATTGCAGGGATTGGTGGAGGCCGTTCTGTAGATGCTGCAAAAATGGTTGCTTTTAATTTAGATATTCCATTCGTCAGCGTACCCACAGCTGCATCACATGATGGGATTGCTAGTCCGTTTGTTTCAATAAAAAGTGATAAACCTCATTCTATAATTGCCACAGCTCCTTTGGGTGTTTTTGTAGATATTGATATTATTAAAAAAGCACCATCCAGATTACTTGCAAGCGGATGTGGGGATTTGATGGCGAATATCAGTGCTGTCAAAGATTGGAAACTAGGACGAGATAAGACTGGCGAATATTACGGAAGGTATTCAGCAAATTTAGCAATTATGAGTGCAGAAATAGTTATGGAAAAATCGAGTCAATATGCCAAAAAAGGATTTGATGTGAGAGTGATTGTGGAAGCCCTAATCAGCGCAGGGGTTGCATCATGTATTGCAGGAAGCAGCAGACCATGTTCAGGTGCAGAACATCTTTTTTCTCATGCATTAGATAAAATTGCGCCAGGAAAGGGATTACATGGAGAAAAATGTGGATTAGGTTCTATCATGATTACAAAACTGCAAGGAAAAGATTGGAAAAAAATAGTAAAGACACTAAAGGACATAGGAGCTCCAACAACTGCAAAACAAATCGGGTTAAAAAAAGAACAGATCATTGATGCATTGATGATTGCACAGGATTTAAGACCTGAACGATATACGATCTTAAAAGAAATTGAAATGACGGAGAGAAGAGCGTTAAATCTAGCAAAGAGTACCAGAGTAATTTAAGCAGTTTTCTGTTCGGATATTTCTTCTTTTATTTCAGGTTTCTTTTCCTTAGTTTGTTTGTTGATATGTGACTCAACAAAAGATACTTTGTTCAAAGTTGAAACAAATTTGAAAACATCCAGTTGGATAAAATGTTTCATGATTTGTAAACCATCAGCACGTAAGATTTCCTCAGGAATCATAACACTGACCTCACTATCCTTCAAGTCAAATTCAATTTTTGTATCTTCCACAGGAAGTCTATTTTTAAGAATACCATCAACTTTGTCATTTGGAGAATCAAGAGATTTGATCACATTCACATCAAATAGAATTGTTTTTCCTGCAAACCTATGATTGTAATCAACTTGGACTCTGCCAGAACCAATATATCGAATAATTCCTCTTTTACCATCAACTTCAATAGAATCACCCACCGTAACTTTCTCTGCATCTTCTCCCAATTTTCTAATAGGAATCATTCTAACTTTTTTAGAATCTCTTTCACCAAAACCTTTGTCTGGTGTTACTTCAACAATAAGTTTATCAGAAACATTTGTTTTTGCAAGTGCTTCATCTAATCCTTTGAGAACAGGATAAGAAACTTCACCTATAGAAACTAGTTTGGGTTGATATTTTACATTTGGCTCATGAATTGAATGTTTTTTTGCATCCTCTTCAATTGTAGTATCAAAAATCTCTTCGGTATCTTTTACCTTCGCAGTATAATTTACTAGAATCAATGAGCCTTTTTCAAAAGTCAATGTGATCAGTTTCGAATTTCCTTATATTAAGTTAAACTTTGTCAAAGTCCACAGTTAGATTAAACAAACTAACAGCAAACATATTGTAAAAATTCAAAAGAACAGAAATACGCTAGAGAGACTTTAATTTTTCTTCTGCAGTTTTGAGTCCTGCTTGAGCATCAACATCAAATCCCATCATTGCCAATGTAGATGATATTGCAGAAATAGTTCTCATTACATGATACGGACTAACCTCACCCATACATCCTACCCTGAATACCTTGCCCTTAAGATCACCAAAGCCGCCAGCAACCAATACTCTGAATTTATCAGCTAATGTAGTTCTGAAAGTTTTGTCTTCCATACCATCCAAATAATTTAATGCAACAATTGAGATTGAACGATCTTCTTTTTTTGCAAAAGGAGATAGACCCATTGCACTAAGTCCGTCGTATAATGCATCAGAACAAACTTTATGACGATTAAAGACATTTTGTAATCCTTCTTCCAACATTATTGACAATGCCTCTCTGTATGCATAAAGCAATGGTAATGCAGGTGTAAAAGGAGTATGTTTTTCATTATCATAAAATTTGAAGTATCTTGCTAAATTGAAATACATTGTAGATGGTGGATTTTCAATCATGTACTTTTTGGCTTTAGCACTTACAGATATCGGTGAAATTCCTGGAGGAGCAGCAATCGCTTTTTGTGCACCAGTCATACATACATCAATATTCCACTTGTCAACTGGAAGTTGAGCACCACCAAGCAATGAAACAGAATCTACAACGTAGAAGGCATCATTTCTTGAGGTCAAGTCAGATATCTTATCAAGATAATTTACCATTGTTCCAGTTGAAGTTTCATTGTGAACAACGTAGAAGGCTTTAACATCTTTGTTGTTATCAAATGCCTCTTTAACTTGATCAAAAGTTGAATTCTCTCCTGGTGGAGTTTCAAGTTTTACAACATTGCCACCTTGGCCTTCAATTAATTGTGATAGTCGCCTACTAAATTCGCCATTTACAGGAATGATGATTTTATCGCCTTTCTTAACCAAATTAACAACACCTGCTTCAACTGCACCAGTTCCTGAAGCAGATAATGCCACAATATCATTTTGTGTTTCAAAAACTTGCTGAGTCTTATCAACTACATCAGTATACAATTCAACAAAATCATCACTTCTGTGATTGATAATTGGTGCTAGCATTGCCCTCATTACTCTATTAGGCACATTTGTTGGACCGGGAAGCATTGAAAGATATTCCATGAGTTATCTGTTACCACTGATTTTGGGGTTTATTTATAATTAGAGATTTTTTAGGAGTTCTTTAGGACCAGTTTTTTTTTAAAAAATTCCTAGTACCATCAGGTACAAAATCTTCCCATCTTAGATCGTTTACGATTAGATTGCGAAGGTTGGTTCCAGATAATGATTCCCTATTTAGAAAAGGAATTGTAAGGACCTGGATATTTCTTTTCAAATACAGATGCTTTGTCAAGTCATCATTTGAAAAAATTATATCAAATTTTGGAACAATTGTATCTATTTTTTCAATCCATCTAACATGATTATCCACATCTGGAATAAAATAAATTACAATTTTTTCCTTCATCGAATCATCAATAGAAGACAGAATCATTTCTTTTCGTTGTTGTGCCGTAAATGGGTTATTTTTTTCCACAGGCTTGTTTGAGCTTCCCAAACCTACCCACAATTTATCAACCTTAGACAAAGCAAAACGTAATGCTTCAAGATGACCCAGGTGAAAGGGTTGGAATCTCCCTATCAACAAACCATCCATACAAACAATAAAAAATTTCTTTTTAAAAAACTATCATAAAGAGTAAAAATTGAACAAAAAAGAATGAATTTTTTAAAAATTAACGGAGGTCACGGTGAAGGTGGAGGACAGATAATTAGATCAGCAATTGCACTTTCATGTATTACAAAAAAACCAATTCATATAGAAAATATTAGAAAAAATAGAAAAGTTTCAGGATTAAGACCACAGCATCTTACCGCAATAACTGTACTTCAAAAAATTGCTAATGCAAAAACCATAGGGGCTGAAATAGGATCGACTGAGCTGAAATTTATTCCAGGCGAAATTGAAAATTTAGATTTAATTGAAGACATTGGCACTGCCGGAAGTATTCCATTAATTCTACAAGCTATAATTCCAGTAGTAGCAATCTCAAAAAAACATCTTGATTTAAAAATTAAAGGCGGTACAGACGTACTTTGGAGTCCAACCATTGATTATACTCAACATGTACTCAAAGAGGCATATTCAAGAATGGGAATTAATTTTTCATTTGAATTAATTAGACGAGGATATTATCCAAAAGGTAACGGGGAAATTCAGTTAAAAATATGCCCATCAGACATTAAATCAACAATATTTTCTAAAAGAAAAATAAAATATGTGAAGTTAATTTGCTCATTTTCAAAACTACCAAGTGAGAAAATTGAAAGTAAAGTAAGTGAAATCACGAAAAAATTAACTGACGCAAATTATGAAGTTGATGCAGAAATCAAATATGAAGAGGCAATAGATTCAGGTGCCACCTTGTTGATTTACAGCATTGATGATTTTTCCATCGTAGGAATGGATGCATTATATAATAATAAAACCTGTGAATTTGATTTAGACGTTGACAGTTTTACTAAAAGTTCTTCCATAGATGATAATTTAGCAGACATGTTAGTTGTTCCTGCTAGTTTATCTAATGAAAAAATAATTTTTCCAGTGAGTAAAATTACAAAACATTTGGAGACAAATTTGTTTGTCACGTCAAAAATCACAGGTTGCAAATACGGGATAGGGAAAATAGATAGTGGATTTGAAGTTATAATTGAAGGTGTTTCAAACTCCAGCATCAAGTAAGGAGGCAAAAAATAGAATTGCTATGGACAAAACTACAGTAATTTCTCCAAGTATGATAATTTTTTTTCTTAGCTTTTGAATTTCAGGTTCTGGCATTTGATTTGACATAATTTTTTCTTCAACATCTTTACGAATCACCCTGACATGAACAGCATAGACTACTACTAATGCAATCACTAAGAAAATTTTGATGATTAAAAACGTCCCATAACTTGTTGAAACAAGAAGTTCGGGTTTTCCAATTAACGCATGAGATGTGTACAATCCAGTTATCATGAGAATTATCAACGATGGAACCGCAACTTTGTTAAATCGTCTTCCAACACGAATCATTATCTGCATTCGCTCTTCAACAGAATTAGTCATTGTTTTTAAAAGCGGAGAAAATACAATCCCGATAAACAAAGAGCCACCTACCCAAATTGAGGCAGCAATCAGATGAATCCAAGTGACAATTGCTTGCTCTATCGCAGTCATAGATTAGAATATTTTAAATCAAATATTATGTATTTGGATCTTGCCAACCTTTTTTAGTTATGGAAATTAGCAACCAATGAAATGGCACTTCAAAGCAAACTAACAGTTTATGCAGCAATTGCAGGAGTTTTTGCTTTAATGGGAGGAATTATTTTTTATGCAAGTCTAGATAATGTGGAACTTGAACAAGTTGAAATTGAATTATCAAATGTAGAACTAATTAATGTTAACACTACAGGTGATCAGGCGAAATTTGAAGTTACATTTCTAATAAAGAATCCAAGTGACAAAACATTGACTGTTTCCGTTATTGATTATCAGTTGTATGATGATGATGTATTATTAGGTTCGGGGTTATACTCTACAGCTGATGTAGCATTACCAGGAAGAGCTTTATTTTATTCAGGGGCAGAAATTCCTTTGAAAAATACATTTGTGTTAAACAAAGACGACGTAAGCTCAGAAATTTATGAAAAAGCTGTAAATGAAAAAATTGATGATTTCAAAACTGAGGGAAGAATTACCACGCAGACTTCATGGAGTGAGTTTGACAAAGATTTCAAAACCGGTTATAATTAATAAGTGGGCCTAATGAGATTCGAACTCATGATCACCGCCATGTCGAGGCGGTATCCTAACCAGCTAGACTACAGGCCCATTGAAAAATAATCAAAATGATTGACATTATTAACGTTTAACAAAAGAAAAAATGAAGGTACAAAATAGATGACTGATGATTTCACTGAGGAGGAAAAAAGAGGGTTCTACAAGGCAATTTATTCAAGAAGAGATGTAAGATCTCATTTCATTTCAAAACCCATAGAAGATGATATTTTATCAAAAATTCTTAATGCAGCACATCATGCTCCATCAGTAGGATTCTCTCAACCATGGAATTTTATATTAATCAAAGATATTGAAACAAAAAAGAAAATCAAAGAATCTTTTGTGGAGGAAAAAAATCGCTCATCACAATTAGTAGAAGAACCTAAAAAATCAAAATATCTTTCATTCAAATTGGAAGGAATTTTAGAGTCTCCGATAAATCTTTGCGTAACATATGATCCGACAAAATTTGGTCCGTTTGTAATTGGCAGATCAAGTATTCCCGAAGCAGGTCTCTATAGTGTATGTTGCGCAATCCAAAATTTATGGTTATCAGCTAGAACAGAAGGAGTAGGTCTTGGATGGGTAAGCATACTATCAAATGATACATTAAAAGAGACATTGGAACTGCCAGAACACGTTATTCCTGTTGCATACTTGTGTTTAGGATATGTTGATAATTTTGCAGAAAAACCAGACCTCGAAATTAAAGGTTGGTTGCCAAGGCTTGAATTGAAAGATGTGGTATATTTTGAAAAATGGAATGACAAAGAAAATGAAAATTGGAGTGTTATTCAAAATATGATAAAAGACAATCTTAATTACGCTTAAATAATTAAAAATCACTAAACATACATGCTTAACACTCAAAAACAAGTATAACCAATTTGAAACTTGGTTTTCATTATCTATTTACTGCTACAAATTGATAGTTTTTACTAAGTTTCTTAGATGAATGATCGTATTTCAAACAACAAATGAATAAAATCAGATTTTCAATTCATAAAATAAAAGTATGAATTCTCAGTACCATCTAAATACCAAATTTACTTAATTACAATTGTATTAGATCTGTCACCAAAATCTAACGTTTTTGGTCTTAAGATTTAGTGCCCTGTTTTAGACTTGTTTTAATGTCAAGGGAGACAAGTTGTCTGAAGGAATTATTCCAAATCGATCCTCAATATTTTTCCAATTCAATCTATAAAGAGGAGGAGGATTTGCCCACATTTTTGACAATGGTTTAATTTCTTCCACATACCCATTAGATTCAAGCCATTTGAGAGAATTAGAGAGCAATACAGGATCAGGTTGTTTATTCATCAACTCTTTACAAAAAATATCGCAAAGTCCATCCTGATGATTTTTAATTACATTCCATAAAATTTTCCACTCATCTGACTTCGAAGAACCCTTCATTTTTTTCTCAGGATGTATCTCAAGGAATTTTGTGTAGGTGATTTTGTTGTCTGGAGAAAACGGAGGATTGTCAGTGAACTTAGTATAAAATTGGCGAGTGATATTTACACCTCTTTCATAATTAGAACAGGCAAAAATATGATATGTTTGTCCCGGTTTTGGTTCAAATGGCATGGGCAGTACATACCGAAACCAGTTTTGTAATCTTTGTTTATACAATTTCACCATAAGTCCTATTTTTTTGGAATGTGTATTTGGACATAATAGATGAGATTGCCATGATGAATTTCCAAATAATTGATTACAACGATCTACGGATGAAGATTCTTCATTAGTCCAAGTATTTTTATCATCATGTTCAGGTAACGCATGCCAATCACCTCTTCCAGTAAACCAATCAGATGTAAAAATAAAAATTAGAAATTCAGTGCCAATTTGATAATATTTTTTGATTCTTCTTTCTGCAATTGCCTCAATTTCATTCCACTGCACAAATAATAAAGGATCAAAAAAGAATAAAGCGATACCAATATTATATTCATCGAGAATATCAATAACTTCACTAGGTTGTCTCAAGAGATACACCCAATCTTTTTCTAAGGAAAGCGGAAAAAATGAATAGTCAATTTGTGGCCAATGTTCATGAATTACATTTTGTAATTTTAAAAAACATTCATTGTTTTGTTCAACTAAAATGACATTTAATTTAGAAGAGTTTGGATTATCTCCTTTTAATTTTAAAGCATGTCCTGATGAACCTAGCATTTTTTGATTGGTGTCTTTTATGAAAACTTCTCCAGT
>JAJCXK010000033.1 GCA_029263475.1 Candidatus Nitrosopumilus sp. | reverse complement strand
TGTAGTGTACGGGAAACAACGACCTGCCATCAGGACTGGAAGATATGTTGTCCTCAAAGTTAGTTATCTCCCCAAACGGTACCGGGTAGACGTCCCTATCAAGACTTACGGATGGCGTAACCGCATCTGAATCGGCAAAAGCAATTGTTGTGGAAATGGTTCCAAAAACAAGAATTGCCATTAGTGCGAGTACAAATATTTTCAATGCTGAGATCATGCCAAAAATAATCATTGATATGTATTACTACTCTTTGTTACACATCGGGATTCATTTGATTGAACAAAGATGAATCTCAGGCAATTATAATGCGATACTAGCATATCTAACATTTTGTAGACAAATCATAAAAAGTCTGGACATGGCAAACGTGATATTTTGGTAAATGACTTTGACTTTGATGTGCTAATATCAGGCCATGAAAAAATTCTTGGAACAAAACAGCACATCATGACAGATAAGGAATTTGTGTTTAGCGTAATGGATAACGTAAAGCAGGCAATGAATGAGTCTGAGTCTGCCAACGAAATAACTGCAAAATATGTGGAACTTACCATTGATCAGTGGAGTAAAAAATTGGGTAACCTCGAGCAGTTCATGACAGAGAACTGTCAGGCAATGAATGACTACGTTTCATCAAAGTAAATATTGGTGCAAAATCTTTGCCTCAAACTATGTCCATGTACAGGTTGTACAGTAATTCAAATCTGAATTAAATTGTGATTCTTCAGATCCTAACCTTTACGAGAAGCATCACATTTCTTCTCAAAAACGGTAGACATTCTATTTTTTCTCATTATTCATAAACGCCCTTGCATTTTTCTTCTAAAATCATTAGTATTATATCAAAGAAATCTAATTTTCTCCATTATGACAATAAAACAGCAATTTTTTACTGATTTTCAGGCACGATTTGATATCTTGGGCGGATTAGCATGGTAACCACAGAAGAAATAGAACGCGTCTCCAAAATGATGAGAATAGATGTCGATGATCACAGGGAATACGTAGACAAGGTGCATGCGATGATTGAATTTTTTGACGTGCTAGATTCTGCAGGGGTAGACTCAGAGGAGATATCCATGCAGGAGATTCCAATTTCCAATTTAAGAAAAGACGAGCACGTGCCGTTTGATGACAAGCTGATTGAAAAGATAAACCACTACAAGGGAACCTACGTCAGGGCTCCAAAGATGTCATCATGAATCTGAAGATATCTGCACTAGAGTACGTGCTAGAAGTGCAAAACGGAAACATTTCTGCAGAGGATTACATGGCAAGTACCATAGAGCACATCAGGGGAATAGATGACAAGCTGCATGCGTTTCTTTCAATTAATGATGATGCTATCAATCAAGCTCAGCAAATAGACAGGAAAATAAAATCTGGAGAAAAAGTAGGGGCATGCTTTGGAATGCCAATCTCAATCAAAGACAACATGTGCATCAAGGGCAGCAAGACTACATGCGCATCAAAGATGCTGGAGAACTTTGTTGCACCATATGATGCGACAGTAATCCAAAAGCTAAGGCAACATGATGCGACGTTTGTCGGAAAGGTAAACCTGGACGAGTTTGCCATGGGACTGACAACGGAGTTCAGCGCATATGGACCGAGCAGTAATCCGTGGAATGCAGAATACGTGCCGGGAGGATCATCTGGAGGAAGTGCAGTATCCGTAAGCGCCTTTGAATGCGTCACATCATTGGGTTCAGATACTGGAGGATCAGTAAGGAATCCTGCAAGCTTTTGCTCAGTTGTAGGATACAAACCCACGTACGGATTGATCAGCAGGTTTGGACTAATCTCATATGCCAACAGCATAGAGCAGATTGGCCCCATTACAAGAACGGTAAAGGATTCGGCATTCATGCTAAACATAATTTCTGGGGCAGACCCAAATGACAATACAACCATTGACAACGGAAATCCAGACTACCTTTCAGGCATAGAATCAGGCATAGAAGGCAAGAGGATAGGCATAATCAAGGAGATGGTTGGAGAGGGAACATCCTCCGAGGTGTTATCTGCCACAAAGGAGGCCATATTCAAACTGGAAAGCCTCGGAGCAACATGCGAGGAAGTCTCAATGGACATGGTGAAATATTCAGTTGCGGCATACTATACCATCACTGCAACAGAGGCCGGAAGCAATCTTGCAAGATATGACAACCTCAGATACGGATACGAGTTTCCAGTTGAGGGATATGAGTTTAATTCATACATTACAAAGGCCCGACGAAAGTTTGGTCCGGAAGTGACTCGGAGGATGATCATCGGAGGGTTCGTACCTTCCGCAGGACAGGCTGGAAAGTATTTCTTAAAGGCGCTAAAGGTGAAAAGTAAGCTGACAAGGGAAATCAGCGAGATGTTCAAAAAGTTTGACTTGCTGGTAGCCCCCACAGTTCCGATACTGCCATTCAAGAAAGGCGAGAAGGTAGATGACCCCGTTGCATTGTTCCAAATTGACATTAACACGGTTACCGCAAACCTTACCGGAAGACCCGCGGTATCAGTTCCGTTTACTATTTCAAACGGACTGCCAATCGGAATGCAGTTGATTGCGGATTCAAATCAGGACAAGCTTTTGCTGCGGGCAGCATACGCGTTGGAGCAGACAGTTAACCTGCCGGAGGTTCCGCTATGACGATGATTGGCCTGGAGATTCATTGCCAGCTTACCAATTTGAACAGCAAGCTGTTTTGCCCATGCAAGGCAAACTATAGGGAGTTTGAAATCAACGAGAACATCTGTCCTGTCTGCATGGGGTTGCCTGGAAGCCTTCCAAGATTGAATCGGGAAGCAGTAAAAAAGGCAATGATAATTGCGATGGCCCTCAACTGCAGCACTCCAGAAAAAATTGCGTTCTTTAGAAAAAATTATTTCTATCCAGATTCCCCAAAGAACTTTCAGATAACCCAGCTAAACATCTACGGCGACACAAGCGTTGGAGGTCCCGGCTCCATCATGGTAGGAGACAAGAAAATCAGAATAACAAGGATACAGCTGGAAGAGGATCCAGGAAGGCTGATTTACGAGGGAAGCTCCTCAAAGAACCAGATTACACTTGTAGACTACAACCGCGCAGGCACCCCTCTGGTAGAAATTGTTACTGAACCTGACTTTGAGACCCCAAAAGAAGTGAGGGATTTTCTGAACATTCTGTCTGACGTGCTAACGAATCTCGGAGTGGCAGACCCAAGCTTGGATGGGGCAATGAGGGCTGATGCCAACGTGTCAATTGAGGGGGGCAAGAAAGTGGAGATAAAAAATATTGGCTCGTTTCATGATTTGGAAAAGGCTGCACACTTTGAGATTACAAGGCAGGAGAGTCTGCATTCTCGCGATATAGAAATCATAAAGGAGACTCGTCACTGGGATGATCAGAGAAAGATTACCGTCTCGTCGCGTTCAAAGGAGGAGGAGCTGGACTACAGGTATTTCCTGGAAGGCGACATTCCTTGGGTCAGCATTGATACTGATACGCATGAGAAATTAAAATTAGAAATGCCAGAAAGCATCAGCTCAAAAAAGGAAAGATACGTTTCAAAATATAACATCCCGGCACAAGTTGCTGATGTCCTGTCATCTGACAAATACTATTCAGACATGTTTGAAAAGGCCCATACAGAATCAAACGCAAAAGAAGTAGCAAACATAATCACTACCGAACTGATGGGATTGGAAGATACCAGAGAAAAGCGAGAGGCATCAAAGCTTACTTCAGTTCACCTGAAGGATTTGGCTGATGCCATAAAGTCAGGAAATGTGTCAAGGAATTCCTCGAAGAATGCGCTGCATGAAATTTTAAAGACGGGAAAGGATTTGTCGATAGTTATTGCAGATCTGGATCTTGGAAACGTTTCAGACGAATCAGAGTTATTGGAAATAATCAAGCAGGTAATCTCAGAGGAACCGCAAGCAGTGGAGCAGGCAAAGTCAAATCCGCAGACCATTAACTATCTGGTTGGAAAGGTAATGCAAAAGACAAAGGGTAAGGCGGATCCTGCATCTAGTCTGAACCTGCTGAAAAAGCAGATAGGATTATCATGACGAAACTGTCGCTTGAAGACATTGAGTTTATCAAGATTCTTGCAAGCTCAGATGCCACGATACTCCAGGCAGGAATGAACGAGGCTACTAGTCACAGATTAGACGAGCAGGTTGGGTCAATACTCAGAGAATACTATCATGAGAATACCAGGGGCACTCAGACAGAATGGACTGAAAAATTAGAAAAGGTTGGAATCGATGAGGATGCTGGAAAAGCAGCGATTGCATGTGCAAGGAGACTTGGAATTGACATTTCATAAATCAAAAAAATCTTTTTACACCCTTTGAATCTTAAAACATCTGGCAATGTCGGATTTTGAATTTATTCCCACGCAAAAACAGATTGAGGAATCCAACATTTATCGATTCACGCAAAAGCACAACGTTTCATCCCTTGAGGAGCTGTCGCAAAAGGCAAAGAATAATTTACAATGGTTCTGGAAAGCAGTGGATGAGGACATTGGAATCGTATGGGATCATCCGTATTCTAAAGTGCTTGACACCTCAAAGGGAATTGCATGGTCAAAGTGGTTTGCAGATGGAAAGACAAACATCTACAAATCATCAGTTGAAAAGTTCGTAAAGATAACTCCGCAAAAAATTGCATATTATTTTGAATCCGAGGACGGATACACATCTTCTGTTTCATATTCTGAACTGGATTCAAAAGTCTCAAAGCTTGCAAACGGCCTAAAGTCACTGGGGGTAAGAAAGGGAGACGTTGTCGCAATCTATCTTCCCATGATAGAGGAGGCCATATTGGCAATCCTTGCAGCTTCCAAAATTGGCGCGATTCAGACGATAATATTTTCTGGATACAGCTCAGAATCCATGCATATACGATTGCAGGACTGCAAGGCCAAGGTTCTTCTAATCTCTGATGGGTTTCACAGGAAAGGCAAGAAGATATCTCAAAAGCAATCTGTCGAAGATGCAATAAGGGAGACTGCAGTGGAGAAAGTAATCGTCGTCCCGTACAAGGGCGTTGACCTGTATTCTGATTCTGAAAAAATTGTATTTTATGACAAGCTTGTGGATACGCAAAGTGATGAGTGCATCACCGAGATTATGAATTCAGAAGATCCGCTGTTTATTCTGTATACCTCGGGGACTACAGGCAAGCCCAAGGGAGTCATACAGGTACATGGGGGATTTTCAGTATTTGCAGGACATCAGGCATCATATCTTGTCGATATCACTAGTAATGATACTCTGTTTTGGCCCGCAGACATTGGATGGATTACTGGTCTGGTATGGAATGTGTATGGCATGCTGATCATGGGGGCATCAGCTGTAATCTATGACGGCGCATTAGATTTTCCAACTACGAACAGAATCTGGAAGATGCTGGCAGACTATGAGGCAACTATCTTTGGAATTTCACCAACTGCCGTCAGAATATTCAAAAAGAATAATGTCAAACCGCTAAAGCATTTTGCATTGGATAAGATTAAAAACATTCCAACTACCGGCGAACCGCTGGATGAGGATTCTTGGTGGTGGCTTTACGAAAAGGTCGGCAACAAGAAAATTCCAATCATGAACCTGTCTGGAGGTACTGAGATTGGAGGTGCGATGCTGTCAGTGTTTCCAGGGATGAAGATAAATCCATCCACCGTGGGCATTCCGGTTCCGGGAATGGATTTGGATGTAGTTGATGATGATCAAAATTCAGTAAGGGAGAAAAACGGTTACCTGATAATTAGATCACCATGGCCTGCAATGACGCGCGGAATGTTAAATGACGATGCAAGGTACATTGAGACATACTGGTCGAGATTTGAGAACATTTGGTTTCATGGTGATTACGTGCATGTGGATAAGGACAATCTCTGGTACATGCGAGGACGTACAGATGATGTGATCAATGTTTCAGGACACAGGATGAGTACTGCAGAGATAGAGCATACGTTGATTTCAAACAAGAAAATATCTGATGCGGCATCAGTTGCAATACCTGATGCCATTACAGGGGAGGCAATCGCAGTATTTTTTGTATCAGATGACAAGTCAGAAATCATTTTGGAGTCTGAGATTATTGATTATATTTCTGAAAAGATAGGCAAGGTTGCAAAACCAAAAATTGTTTTTCAGCTAACTGACCTGCCCAAGACGCGAACGGGAAAAATTATGCGCCGGCTCTTAAAATCAAAGTTGCTTGGAAAGGAACTCGGAGATCTTTCATCTCTGGAAAATCCCCATGTGCTTGATGAGATTAGAAAATTGGACTAGTGTCCTGATTCAAAGATATCATCCACCTAGATTGGCATGATGTACCAGCGTTAAACTAACGATAAGGTAATCATTTTAAAAAAATTACTGATCAAATATTGTACTATCTAGGTACAAATATTTAAAAAATCCGTTTTCTGACAAATATTTTTCTTTATTCTCATGACCATGTTTGTGATTACGCAACATCCATTTACGTTTAGGAGTTTTAAGGAAGTGAATTTGGACTGAGTTGTGCGAATCATAGATGGCCATACCAGGATAATGCGCGATGAGTATGAAAAGATAGGGATTATCAAAGACACCAATGAAGTTCGAGAGTCATTTGACCTTGACACCATGAGATCGGTAATAGCATACATGCCAGAAAATGAAACTCAGCATACCCACATGCATTCCATAATAATTGAAGCGATTCACGTGGTTGCAGGACAGCTTGACGTGTGGAATAACGGTACATGGAAGACCATTCCGGAAAACAATATCGTGATGTTTGAGTATGGAGAATATCACAATTTACGAACGATGAAAAAGATCAAGGAGATAAATCTTCTTTCATCTGATTCGAGCATTGCGGCAATCACATTGGCATACAAGTGGATTCCACCATACCTGAAAATCATGCAGGATGAAGTTCAGATGGTTCTCGATAATGACTGGTTTCACATAGACTACAAGCATGGTGCTGACAATGATTATACCACTAGTCCGCTGTTAAGGGCAAGCGATGCAGTTCAGGAAAAGTTTTTTCAGATCCTAAATAGAAACAATCTGCAAATGTGAAAAAATATATTTTAAAATAACGAGCATTGGAAATACGACAAGAATTGACGCATCACTTAGAAATAAAAAAATTTATTTTTCTACTATGTTGTTGATGTTTTTCTAGATTTCAACACCTGATTCATTCTGTCTGTGATTACTCCAAACGAGCCGGACCATGAATCAATTTGCTTCAGCATCGTCTCAATGTCTAAAGATTCCAATCCCTTTTCTGAATCAAGATTGTCTTTGAATTTTGTTGCTTCCTCCACTATATACTGTCCTGTTTTCAAATACACCTCTACAGCATCCTTTATGTCATTTACATATTCATCCATAGATGATTTCAGAAATTTTCGGTTAAATGTATGTAAGTAATAAAATGACTAGATTTCATCACAGTTAATCTTTGAAATGGACTGATTGCTGAGATGTAACGACATTATTTTTACAGGTGCAATTGGCTCTGTGTCTAATATGCCAATTTTAAACTAATTAAAATCAGATTAACTGAAATCAGAATGTAAAAAATGCTAATTCACTACAAAAATCATATAATTTCACCTGAAAAAAATTGATTTGTAAAAAAAATTAGCTCTTTGATGCCTACTTTTTTACATTTGACCTATAATGTTGGCCTTAACAAGAAACACAGATGAGATTCGTAGTTGATCAACAAGTAGAAGACATCGAGATGCCCGAAAATCTCAAGTTAAACACATTTTTACAGGAATTTCACTCGAGCTGCCCTCATTCGGAATGCAGTTTTGGCTTCTACGGATTTGCTTTTGGTCAGTCCCCGTTCCCGGTTCCGAAAATAGTACAGGATGCGCTTGTAAAGAATGCCGACAAGGGGGCATATGCTGCAGTCCCCGGAATTCCGGAGCTTAGAAATGCCATATCAAAGTACAACAAGCATTATTTTGGAATGGATATTGCTCCTGAAAGAATCTACGTTGGTCCCGGAACTAAGGAGCTTATCTTCAATCTTTTAGAGGCATTGCACGGAACCGTGATCTTGCCCACACCGGCATGGCTTGGATACCTGCCACAGATCAGATTCCTGAAAAAAAATTATCACATGTTGCCAACTCGTGCAAATAAAAAATTCTCTCCAAATGATCTTAGAAAATTAGCATTGCGATTACAAGATAGACAGAAAATTCTCATCCTGAACAATCCTCACAACCCAACGGGATTACTATATGACAGACTGGAATTAGAAGAGATAGCTGATGTATGCAGGGAGCAAAACATCACGGTAATTTCTGATGAGATTTATGCTCAGACCACTTATGATTTTTCAAAGTTTGTAAGCATGGGAAAAGTGTATCCTGAAGGCACATTTGTGACAAATGGACTGTCAAAGTCTCATGCGGCAGGAGGATACAGATTGGGATACGTGATATTCCCACAGCATGCGACGGATTTGAAAAGACAGTTTAAGAAAATCCTGGCCACAGAATACACAGCAGTCTCAACTCCAATCCAACATGCAGCAGTTGCGGGATTTGAATTCAGCAAGGAAATGGATGAATACTTTGAGGTTACTCGAAACATACATCAGATAATGGGTGAGTATACACATCACAAACTGTCCGCGATAGATGGGGTAAAGGTCACAAAACCCAACGCCACGTTTTACCTTCTTGCAGACTTTAATGCGTTTGCCACAGACTTGCAAAAGATGAACATTATGACATCGCAAAAACTTTCAGAATCACTCATTCTTCATCCGTATCACACCGCGATAGTGGGGGGAGATAGTCTTGTTTTGGAAAGAACTGACTTTAGCGCAAGAATAGCATATGTCGATTATGACGGGGCAAAAGTCTACAAAAACTATCTTGAAAGCAAGCCAAAGACCAGCTCAGAAAAAGTCGAGTTTGTAAAAAATAATGCGCCCAAGGTGGTTGCAGGACTGGAGATGATTGAAAAGTTCTTTGAGAATATGAGGAATGGCACCCCGCAAAAGTTGCAATCTCAGAAAAATTCCGTGGCATAGTACGGTCATTCAGCGTTTAGTCTAGTTTTGATTTCAATCTGTCATATTCTTCTAATGTAATTTTGCCTTTGGCCAGTCTTGTTTGAATGATCTCTTTAGGACTCGACTCCAGAATTGGATTGAGGATCTTTTTTCTTAGGATGTTCCTGTTCAATTGAATTTGCCTCGTGTTGCTATCTGCCTGTCTTTTCACCCCGTAGACTATTCCAAACAAAATTCCAAGCGCCATGATGACCAGAGATATTTGAACCACATCAAAATCTTCAGTTACAGTCATGGGAGGATCAATTATTGATGATGCCTGCGCTTCTTGAATAATTTTTGTACCAGTTATTTCTTTGACGGTATACTTTACATCGCCAAGGCTGCCATCATATCCTACTGTCTCTTCTATGGTTTGACCAGGATAATTTTTGTCAAACCAACTTTTGTAGTGAGGTTCAGAATAATATCTCTCAACATAATAACTTGGATCCTTGCTTGAATCCAAGAATGAGGCGCGATTTACACTGCCAATGGGCTCCAAAATATTGGTCAGTTCATCGTCAGCAAAACCTGTATTCAAATTATCATTCATTATTTCATCTGTGGTGACATTGTTGGATTCAGAACCATCATGGATTGGAAATCCGTCTAATGAGACATCAAAGTTTATGATTTCCGCATTAGTCATATCTAGAATGAATCCTTTAGCCGAATAACTTCCATTTTTGACGAATTGGTTCTCTACGTTGATCTTCTTTTCAAATGAGTCATCAAGATAAATTTCAGAGTGTGTTAACAATACAAAATCATTATTTTGATCACGAATCACTATTGTTACAAGACCCGTAGAACCGGTTTCAACGGTTCCCGAGATATGAATTTGTTCGTTTTTGTAAAACAAATCACCATTCGCTTGGATGCTGACAACTTCTGCAAATACGGGACTAGCAGATAATCCTAAAAATAAAAACATCCCAAGAGAATAAAACCAATATCGGTTCTTGTTCAACGAAATAAACAATCATTTTTTTAATTTAAGAGAAACGTAGAATTTGTCCAGATGAATAATGCGCAAATTATAAAACCAGTTTTTGAATCTCGGCAATTCAGTCATCATGTGTGGGCCTAAATAATCAATGATTGATTTACAACGGGATTGGTTTATTTTTTCTTTCTGAGCTGTTGTGCAACCATGGGCAAAAATGCTCCAACGTCAGATACGATTCCCATTGCTTGCCAGGTTCCCCTATCCATGAGTTTGGTGACAGTGGGCTGACTAATGTCAATTACAATGACTTTGACCTTTGCAGGCAACATATTGCCTGTTGCAATTGAATGAAGCATGGTGGAAATCATGATTACCATGTTTGCACCCTTTAGGACTTTTTTATACTCGCTTTGGGCCTGAGTGATATCAGTAATTACATCAGGCAATGGCCCGTCATCCCTGATTGAACCTGCTAGGACAAATGGTACCTTGTTTTTTACACACTCATACATGATCCCCTTGGTTAGTTTTTTTGATTTTACCATGTTTGCAATAGATCCTGCTTTGAAAACTGCATTAATTGTATCCATGTGATTTCTATGTCCGTGAAATGCCAGGGTTGCATCGTGAACATTCATTCCCAGAGATGTGCCCAAGGTGGCATATTCTATGTCGTGCACTGCGAGTGCATTTCCTGCTAAAACACCGTCTATGTATCCCGAATTGATTAGTTCAGATACCGCATCATCGGCTCCCGTATGTACTATTGCAGGACCGCCTACGATGACTATTTTTCCGCCATTTTTCTTGGTATTGTAAATGTCATCTGCAACTTGTTTAGCAATATGCTGAGTAGGTCTCTCGCTTGAGCTTGAGCTTCCCATGAATTCAAAAACGTTGACGCCTTCTCTTGGACGCTCGGGAGGTGTGATCTTGATTCCTCTTTCCCCGACAATTATCTGATCACCCTTTCTCACGTCTCGGACTGGAACACAAAATGCCTTCTTACCCTTGACTATTATGCATTTATCCATCATCATACGTTCTACCAGAATCCATGAACCCTTATGGAAGACATGTGTCTGGTTGTTTGTAGTACTGTAGAAATTATCAGGCATTACGTAATCCTTGGGAGATTTTTTTAACTCGATTTCATTTTGAATTTTTGAGACTGCCCCTAATCGATAAATTGTTTTTAGAATATCATCCAAATGCTTTTGATCTTTTCCGACAATGGACAATCGTGCAAAGGACTTGTCAGTTTTCTTTTTTCCAATTTCAATTTCTTCTACTTGAAATTCCCCCTGCAGATCCATTATCTTGTCAAAAATCTTTGTTAGGATGGAAGAGTCAATCAGATGTCCGCTGACTTCAATGTCCTGAGAAAATTCACTCATTTTATTTTAAAATGATTAATCTAACTAAAGCTTTACGTTTTATTTTAAGGCTATACCGGCAAAATTACTTTGCCTTCAAACTTTTCAATGTTGTCGCTTTCAAAGGCCTTTTCTAGAATCTCTTTTTGTGATTTCGTTACTCCCTGAACGATTGTTTTAGATGATCCGGTCTTGTCAACGAGTGCAAGAATGTATCCACTTTTATCCGTAAGGATGAAACCAGCTGATTCGTCAACGAATGCATACAGATTTTCTTCACCGACAGGAATCCATGCCTTATCTTTGTTCTCAGCCAAAGCCAAGGCAGGCATCGCCTTTCCATCAGTCAGCGTATTTAGATATTCTCGGGCTGATGCAACTCTTTTCTGTCCCAACTTTAAAGCCTGAAAATACTGCATTAATCACAGAGAATCCAAATATTATAAAAACAATGTCACTTCAGAAGATTGTTATATAATCTCAAATTTGGAGAAATTATGCCTTTGACAAACAACGTGATCATCAAACTAAATGAAATTACGACGATGGTCGAGGACAAATCACAACTTTCAGAATCAAACGTCGACGAGATTAAACTGATTTTTAAAAAACTTGTCGAAAGCAACGAAAGATACGATCTTGATGAGATTGAATTCTGGTTTGAAAATGAAGGTAGTTGGACTACCAGGGCACCACGGGTTAGAATTACCAATCTTGCAAGCTACATACAGGACAAATTTCAGCAGACGGCCCATTTGAAAGTCCTTTCAGACGAGGATTGCAGTTGTGGAAATTAGGTTTCCAATTGCTCAAGTAACCTGCCAACTATCTTTGCGTTTTCATTTCTCTCACTTATTATTTCATTAATTCGAATGTCATCCTTGTCATCCTTGGAAATTATTTGGAAATATTCCTCATCTAAATCATTGTTTGTCTGCAGCCTTTTGATCACTTCAAATAAGATTCCAATTATCTGCTTTTGCGCATCAATCAATTCATCTTTACTGCTGTCAGACATGGCTATTGCGTATCCTTCAAAATCTTTCTAAATAATTCTTTTAGTTTTGGATGGGTGATTTGGGTTCCGGCGGATTCAAAAAAAGGAGATAATTTTTCTTCTGAATGTCCTTCCTTTTGGTACAACCTAGCTTGTAATGCCATCTCTAGTCTGTCAATTTGGTGGACAATGTTTGATTCAGGCGAATCATTTTCTTGATATTCGTTCCAGATTTCCAAATACTGTGATTTGATTTTGTCAGGGAGGTTTTCCAGGATTTCAAAAAATGCCGTATTTTCCAATACTGTCTTTTTTTCTTTAGAAATTTGATCAGGCGTCATATCCCCCGTCTTTGATTCTGCAAGATCATGAAGCATCACCATCTTTAGAATTTTTTCAGAATCATAGTTTTCCAAATCTGACATGACCATACACATGATCGCCATCGAATACGAATGATCCGCTACTGATTCTGGATTGCTTATTGACAACTTGTCTATCCATCCTTGTCTGGAGACATTCTTGAGATTTGCAGCCATCTTGAAAAAATCGAGAATCATGAGTTGCATGACGTATGAATTTTCTCCTAATGAATTTTCACAATATAATTTTCGAACAACATAATAGTAATTTCAAAATATGATAATTTATGAAAATATATACCAAAACGGGAGATGATGGAAATACAGGTTTACAAGGTAATTTCAGGATAGCAAAATCGCATCCAAGAATTCAAGCCTATGGCACAGTAGATGAAGCAAATGCGGCACTTGGAATAGTGCTAACTAATTCGTTGGATGAGGATATTATTACTATCTTAACAAAGATTCAAAATGACCTATTTGTGGTAGGTGCCGATCTTTCAAATCCCAATCTAAACAACATGAAAAACAGAGTATCGCAGGATCTTGTTGACATGTTAGAGCAGCATATTGACAAATTTGAATTAGATCTTCCCCCATTAACCAATTTCATTTTACCTGGAGGGGATGTATCTGCTGCACAACTACATTATGTAAGAACAGTTGTAAGACGAGCTGAGACACAAACGATTCAATTGAGTGAAAAAGATGAAATTAATTCAAATTGCATCAAATATCTAAACAGACTATCAGATCTATTTTTTGTGATGGGGCGTTTAATCAATAAACGAAAAAACAGAGAAGATATTCCGTGGAAGATCTGAAAATATGGATATTTTAGATGAGTCGATATTACAACATGCTAGCATGGGGGTAAAAGTATGCTTAAAAAACCAGTGTAATTCAATGTTCTCTTTGAAGATGTGATGGAGGTTAGGATGATTTGTGTCAATCAGTACGATGAATTATGAGAAGGTTTATCAAGCCGCATCATTTTGAGAAGATGGTAGATGATCTCAATTTTTCTTATGAGGTGACAGGTGTAGGATGAATCAAGTCATCAAGAAAAGACATGCTTGTATTCTTGTCTCATGCCATTGGATACAAAGATTCTGATTTGAGAGATTCGTTTTGCCTGACTCAAATCGCAAATCATAAAATGAATGAAATGCAGTCAATTGGATCTGGTCGGGTCATAACAAACAAAGATGGAAGAAAAATCGTGTGGCATGATGATGGAACGTATGGCCTTGCAATCTTTGTTGGGTTTGATTCTTATTCCGAGAAAGACGTAGCAGTATTAACCAATTCACAGGAAATTGCAGATAAAATTGGAATGGATATTTTAGA
>JAJCXK010000032.1 GCA_029263475.1 Candidatus Nitrosopumilus sp. | reverse complement strand
ATCAACGAGAGTACAAGGAGAACACTTGACTAGGACGCCAACATAACATGATGTGTTTTCCAGACCAATGTTCTACGACGCAGAACCATGGCTTCTCGCTGTAGTGTCTAAGTCAAAATGATATTTAAGAATGATCTCGATTTTAAAATAATTTGGTTTTCAGTGATCAAGAATTAAACATATTATGATTTGGTCATCTCGTCAATAACTGTAACAAATGTCCCATATGGTTGGGCTCCAGTTATCATTTCGGCGCTTCCATCAGGACCAATTATTATAAAAGAAGGTGTGGAACGCGCTCCTGCATCTGTTGCAACCTTCTTGTTGTCACCTATCCTCTGCTCATATCGTTTAGAGTCAAGACATTCGCCGAATTGATTTGTATCCAATCCGTCAATACCTGAAACCAGCAATTTTAGATTTTCTGAACTAGCCCATCCGTCATTTTCATGTCCCTGATTTGCGTATGCAAAGTCATGGTAATCCCAGTATATGCCCTGCTCTACAGCACAATAGCTTCCTGCATGAATCGTAATAGAATCAGGCCCTATTATCGCAAGGTCAACGTAGATTAGACTTGCCTTTCCAGTATCAATAAGGTTTCTTTCTATTGCGGGCTTTACTGTTTCATTCCACCGCTTGCAAAATGGACATTGGTAATCACCAAATTCCACAATCGTAAATGGTGAGGACGAATCGCCTAGCACTGGAGAGCCACTTCTTGTATCCAGTGACATGTTAGTTGATTTTGGACTATCTGCCTTGATAGAATCAGGATTCATAGACACCACTGCAATGCCTATGACAATTACAGCTGCAATGATGCCGACTATCACGTATTTTATTTTTGGGCTTTCAACTGGCCTTGGTTTTCTACTCCTCTTGCCCATGAAATCAGTTTGAAAGTGAGATTTAAAGAGGTTATCCAAAATATTTTTCATATTTTTATTTCAAGAATTATTTCAACTGTAAATTTAAAGAGTACTGCAGAGTAAAACAATAAGAGTTCAGAATCTAGGATTTTGCAATGTCATAGTCTTCTTTACCATTGCCAAATTTTTGAGTGATGATTTTTACTCTGTATTTTTTACCCCTTTGAATGTCCTGTGCTAGCTGTGTAGACCTGCCACTATCATAGAACTTTGCAACTATCATCTTTCTTGAGGTATAGAATTTCTTTACCCCGTCAAACTCTTCATCTGTCTCAATGTTCACTTCAGTGAGGATTTCCTTTCCAATTTTTCTTTCTACACTTTCTACTTTTACAATGGTAAAAAGCCCCTTATCATCTAGTTTTGAAAGTGAAGCCTCAACCATACCTTAATCGTCATCCTGTCCGTCAGTATTGACGTTATCACATTCAGGCATTGACGTTGAAACTTGATCATTTTGCCTTATTAGATAATCCAGTGCGTCCATAGTGATGCTGATTTTAGCCTATTGATAATTATTTTGCTTGGAATCCAAACGTGTTAAATTTAAAATATGATATTTTACCCAAATAGGGTTTTTCGTCATTTTTAGATATGGTGATAAAACATGTCTCAAATTTTATCATTTAGTAAATGTCATGATTAAGTCTTTTCTGAAAGCCTGTAAATCATCATGTGTGTCAGATCACGGATTACTGCATACTCTCATATGTCTAATCTAGGATCAGTATCTGCAATCACAGAAAGAAAGCATCAAAAAGAAAAGAAAAGGCACACCCCATATTGAGTAAATCATGTTCTGACTGTAAAGACGCATTTGACAGAATTGATTTGTGGCCACACCCTAAAACGTCAGGTGAATTTATCTGCAGAAGTTGTAAGACACTTCGAAGATTAAGAATACAAAAATCCTATGAAAGCAATTTTAGGAGATTCAGATACAGGCAAGACTATGTTCAACAAGAAGCAATTTTTCAGCCTAGCTCAACTAGAATTTCAGATGATGAATTTGATGAAATAATTCAAGAGTTCGAACAAGCTCATTGGGCAGAAATCTCCAAAATAGAATCACAGACACATCAGAAATACATAGAGTCTCTATTCAAAAGAGAGTTCTGGGAGAGAAATCAAAACAAGTACAGAAAAAGTTATGAGAAAACACAACCAACATTAGAAGAACCCGATATAACAATACACTACAGCCTGTTGGGGGTGTCTGGAAATTCCACGGACATGCAGATCAAAGACGCATACAGACGTCTAATCTTAAAATGGCATCCGGACAAAAATCCTAACCAACCAAAATATGCAGAAAAAATGATTATTTTAATAAAAATTGCGTTTGACAAAATCATGGAAAACAAAAAATAGTATGATTCAGTCAATTTACTTTAAAATAATAAAATACCTGAAACCAGCAGTCTTAAATTTGAAATTTTTACAGAAAAGTCATGAATGAGCCAGAAACAGCGAAGCATAACCATCAGAGAAACAAATCTGAAATTGTAAATCTGGTCAAGGAGATGTTTAGGCTGGAAAAATGGGGAGATGAAGAATACAAAAAAAATACAAGAATTAGTTATAAAAGATGAAGAATTGGTCCGGGAAGTAATAAAGAAAATCAAGATTGAGAAGGGACTACATTAGGACATCCATCGATTACGTAAAACATGACAAAGTCTTATAGCTTTAATGACGTTATCATGTGTATGAAATTTTATTATTGTTTACCACTTTTTACATTGCTTATAATTCCGCTTTCAACTGGCGTATTTGCTTAGAGTAGTTATGACGTCAACATGCCAACCGGGTCTGTAAGTCCTGATGCCCCATACTTTTGGCAAAGTGAAAAAGATGGCACTACAACAGGGCTCATTGAAATTCTGAAGGGTGACGAAGTGGTGTGGAAGAATGCAGATACCGCAGTCCACACAGTTACCTCCGGTACAGCAAAAGATGGACCTGATGACATCTTTGATAGCGGAATGTTTGGTCCGGGAAAATCATTCCTCCAAACATTTTCAGATGTAGGACACTTTCCATACTATTGCCTCCTGCATCCATGGATGATTGGAGAAATCATCGTAACTGATGGATACTCAATCATACCAAACGTGGGGGAAAATGTTGGTGATGGATCTATACTCTTTGATGTAGAATATGACTTTAATCGACTTCTCCCCATTGCAACAATCAACGAAGATAAAAATTCCATCACCTTTGACATAATCGGCGTTACAAAATCAGATAACAATGATCTTGAAATTATATTGCCATTAGCATTGATTGCTGGACCATTTGTCGTTTTTGTGGATGATGAGATGACAGACTTTGAGCAAATCGGCGACAATGATCTTAGCGTTTTGATCATACCTGTTGAACCATATTCTGAAGCCATTGCCATCGTCGGCACTTCGGTGGTTCCAGAATTTGGAACAATGGTCATGGCAATAATGATCATCTCGATTACAGTCATGATTGTTGTACATAATAGATTCAGAATTCAAATCTGATTTCTTGATTGGAATTATTTTCCAGAGCCAGTCTACAAGATCTGAAAACTAATCTTTCATGCATCCATGTTTGATGGCCCAATCCTCATTTGCAAATTCGCTGGAGGGACAAAATCTTATCTCCAAATGTCCCAAACTTGCGTCAAGCAATTCCTTATTGAGAATTACATCATTGCACGTAACCAGTCCCACCATTCTGGCATGATCATCCAAAACGTGTCCGTCATCCTCGTCAATTAGCACTTCAGAACCAATAGGACAGATTGTCTGAATAAAGTCTCTTGAATCAGAGCCCCCATATCCCTCCAAGTTGGGAGCTGAGGCCAATGCGAATCGTATGGATTGTTCGTTGACAATGATGGTATCTCCATCGATTATTTTCGTCACAGTTCCCATAACACATTTGGCAATTCCTGAGCAATCTCGCAGAGGATGCACGGATGCATCAGATGCATTGGACATTGTAGTTTGCAAGGGGTCTAATGTCACGGTTGACTCTTGAGAAACATTGGTAGTGATTTGGGTAGTTATTTCATCTGGAATTGATTCGGTGTTTTGACTTAAAGTGATGACACCATATCCTGCTATAATTACAACGATTATTCCCATACCAATCATCATGCCTTTCTTCATAACGAATCTGTATAATTTCCACAATTAAAAACACTCTGACAATAAACTGTCATTATGATCTGCGTAATGAGGTATTTTTTGTGACTAAGGAATGATGATCTCTTTCAACTCATCCAGACTGGTTGCCAAGAAATCTGGATTTTCTTTTACCAGTGCATTTTTTGTGTTGTAACCCCATGTCACTGCTACGGATTTTATCCCAGATTTCCGAGCAGCTTCAATGTCTCTTACTTCATCACATACGTAAAACACGTCATCTTGATTCAGATGCTGCTGTTTGATTATCTTGTTAATCATGTAGCTCTTTCCAAAGACGCTTTTTCCGGTCCGAACAAACTCAAAAAAATCCAATTCATTTTTTACAAGAAATTGCTTTACATTTTCTTGCGTGTTGGATGTAAGAATTCCTAGATGAATATCATTGTCCACAGACATCTCCGACAAAAGCGGAGAAATATTTACAGTGGGAGTCATGTTGGTAATTTCCTTGTTAATTTCTGAATGAATCTTCCTTACCCATGACGGAAGCTTGAAAACTGAAATTCCAAGATGTGACAGAATTTCTCGCGGTTTTTTTCCCTGTAGGTACGGGATATCCTGTTTTGTGACCTTCTTGTAGCCGAAATATTCAGAATGTTCATTGACTATGTTCACCACGGCATCCAGCGTATCAGCTATGGTTCCATCAAAATCAAAAATTATTGTTCGGGTCATTTTTTTACATTGTTCACAATCATATGTAGCAATATCAGAGGATGAAATATTATCGCAGGAGATCTTATCATGTGCATCATCTGTTGAAATGATTTTGCCGCAAGCATACTTTTTGGTGAAATCAACAATACCTTTTGAGCATGATTTTGTACCATTCTTGTAATCATATTGGGTCTTTTACCCACAGTCGTAGGCCATCGTAAATCCTCGCTGGTTCCAAGAGTCCAAGGTAAAGATATGGTCATTGAAAGTCTTTTTTGAAATTTTCTTGTAAAATCATTTTTCACCTCATCATTTTTTAGCATGTCACCAAGTGTCTCAGCACCCAGAGCAGCAGAAGTTATGCCCTGACCATAATAGGGATTAAAAATGGCTACGGCATCTCCCAATACAATAAAATTCTCAGGCCATCGAGGCATTTCTTCATAATGATACTTTCTACTACCTTGCACTTGGTATCCATGTATCTTGGAATCAGGAACTGCATCCTTTAGCGCATCGTATAGTTCCATACTTTCAAGATGTTTTGTAAACTCCAAGAATCCATCATCATCTGTAGGGGGATATTCATTTCCAATTGAATATAATCCGACAAGCCATTTGCCACCTTCTATTGGATAAATGCCACCTAGCCTAGGATTTGAAATTGGTTTGTTCAGTATTACCAGCATCTTCCATTTCCTGTCCTTCTGTGAAGGGATGTATCTTCTTGTGGAATATCTTACAAAAGAGTTTATTTTGGTTTCTTTGGGTTTTGGAAATCCAATATCTTCAAGCCAAGAGGGTGACTTTGTGTTTCTCCCAGTACAATCAACTATCAGGTCCCCATGAATCTCTTTACCATCTTTTGTCTTTAGGCTTATCTTGTTTGGTTTCTCCAAAACAAATGATGTGATTTGTTCTCCTTGTTCTATCTTGATTTTTGGAATTTTTTGGATTTGATGCCTTATAGTATTTTCCAATAGTGTCCTAGTACAGGCAAATGTAACTATTCCTGAATTAAATCTTGGGGCCCATCCACTTGGCAGACGATATCGGATGTCATTTAGAAAATCAATCTTATTTGCACCCTTTTTTATAAGATCTTTTTCCAATTCTGGAAAAAAATCTTGAAATATCTCCCTTCCTTTAGCAAGTAAAACATGAATGTGATGCGCCTGAGGGGTCCCGTTTCTGATTTTACCTCCCTCTACGTATTTGTCTTTTTCAATCAAGACTACATCTTCAAAAAAATCAGACAGGACACGTGCTGTTAAAAGTCCCGCGATACTGCCTCCAATCACTATTGCTTTTTTTGGCATCATACCAGTCTATTGGCAAGCATATTTTTGGATTTGTATCTAACAAGATGTTCAAGTGCAACCCATACAGCCAAATGATCATCATGCAGAGACTTCTTTTACTTGATATCTACGCAAATGTATCATGAATGCCACTTAGAAGATATATTGCAACACAAGACTTGAATGCAGTTGAAAAAATTTAATCATTCTTTTCTTGTAGATGCCCCCGTTGAGAATGCATGGAGTTTCTATACGGATTTAAATCACTTGCAAGTAATCACACCGAAAAAACTGGACTTGAGGATAATGGAATCAAGTGGTAAAAAAATTATCATGGGACAGACTGCTTCCTTTTCAAGCAAGATAATAACCAGGATTACATGGAAAACGAAAATTACTTTCTGCAAGCCATACCGATATGTGGATGAAATGAACAATTCACTGTTCAAATACTGGAAGCACACGCATGTCTTTGATAAAATAAATGAAAATCAGACAAGGATAACTGATGAGATTGATTTTGAGTTACAGTATGGGTTTGTTGGAAGAATGTTTGAAGGGTATGCTTTGCAAAAACTCAAAAAGATTTTTGCCCATAGGCAACAGGCAACAATCAAGGCTCTCAAAGAACTTTGAAGACTAGAGAGGTTGGAAATTAAAAAGCAATTGTAGATGGATGATGGCTACTGAGATTGATTTTTTTCTAATTCTTCTATTTTAGCTTCAAGATCTCGTACTTTATTTCTCAGTTCGTTATTTGCATCTCTTAGAGAATCCAATTCCCTTTGCTGTATCTCATTTAGGTCCATGGTCACCTGCAAAAATAATCATCTTAAGTGTGTTAGAGTTTAGCCCTTCTTGATGCGATGATTATTCCAGATACGGGAATTCCCACATACATCAAACCGTTTATAAGAATCAATGATATTCCATACCCAATCACTTTGGCCTCAGAATCCATATCCACATGGTTCAGAATTGAAAGACTTGAGATCATTGGAGTAATTGCAACCTTTACCATCTCTTTAAAGACGGGGTTTTCTCGCTCATAGTCGGCAATAACAGGACTGAATGAATAGTATAGATCATTGAATGATTCGATAAAGGATGTACCTGATTCTGTTTGAAGCAGTTTATTATCTCTGATTTCTCTGAGCTGCTGTACTTGGGGGGCCATCTCCGAACCAAATGTGGCAGTGGCAATAAGGCATCCGCCTCCTTGTCCAGTATCTGCACCAAATTCAGATACACAACTCCCATTGATCAATACATCCCCATATGGTTCATCAGTTGTATTTTGTGCCAATATTTGCTGATTCTGAATTACGACTAGTGTGAGATAGCCGTCTTGCGTTGTCTTTTGTATTTTTGCGCCAAATACGCCCTCGCGTCCCATGGGTGACGCGCAGTCAAAAATTATGTCATAGTCTCCCCCATCATCAATTTCTGTGAAGTCAAATGTGGATGACTGCAGTGCGCCAGACCACTGCGTGTTAGAATATACCAACAACTTTGCATGATTTCCAGGTATTTCAATTTCCAGTTCATCCTGAATCTTGTCTTCTATTGATTGAACACTTGGCTTTGATGCATCAGCATTTTGGGAATATAGATGGGTTCCAGTAATGTTGACTTCAAAGTCGGATCTGCTAAAAGGAATTATGATTGTTCTGTCAGTCTCGGTGGCAGTCTGATCATAGAAGTTAAGACTCAGTCCGCTGACTGTAATTTTAAAATCTTCATCTTCAACCCCGTTCTTTGCGTCAATTATGCCTCTTGGAAGAGTTATGCTAAGTTCTCCTTTTGAGCGCGCATCTATCGAAATAATCAAGGATGTCGTCTCTGCGTCTATCTCAAATCCCATGACTTCTCCTCCGCGTATGTCATAGTCTATTCCTCCAAACTGTGCAAAGACAGGTGAGATGAAAACCCCAACTGCCAAAAAAATGAAAATAATCTTAACTTGATTGTTCACTACTAGAGTCAAATATATCGTGCAAATAAACCAGTCTACGAATGGATGTCAAATATTATAATTTTTGAAATGACGCTGATATAATCCCATAGTCCATATTGACCACATGTTTTGCAAACATGCATTAATTTTCATTTTTTAATTGTTTTTGAGGATAAACCACACATCACCGTATAGTTATCAAGGGTAAAAAATGGACATATTTATGCCAGTATTGAAGCCTCAAAGCAATCTGTATTATTTGCTTCCCGCGTTTCTTTCCATAATGGGAGGGTTGATTGCCATGATCATTTTGAGAAAGGCAGGTCGTCTGTACGACAAAAAAGGACGGAATTGTGTTATTCTGGGAATCATAAGTTCGGGCTTTGCAATTGGCATGGATTATGTCTATGACACACTTGACGTACCCGCAATTCAGGACCATCTTGATCCTAATGGAATGCTTGATGCTCTTGGTTGGTTTGGAGGAACGAGCATCTATATCTTCCCCCCAATTGTGATTGCGTATTGTATACTTGCCAAAATTATCAAGCGTTAGACTTTAGTAAGACATATTCGCTCAAGACTTTTTTAACAGGATTTTAAAACGTGTCTATTGAATTTCAGTTGCATCTTTTCAAATTGTGCTTTCAAACAAAGCAACATAGAAGAAGAAGAATTCATCCTGCATTTAAACGAGGTTCATTATGATGAAATGTTGGAAAGTTCAAAAAAAGAAAATATTTCCATCAAAACTGTTGAAATGATGACAGTATCCAACTCAAGGGTTTTCATAAATTCGGGCTAGTTTGTCACATACATCCACTTGACAAATTCATAATAACTTAGAAAATTATCAGATAAGTCATCATTTGAAATAGAATTTTGTAGATATTATCCTAGTTGGATACTCTCATGAATCCTTCCCTTATCAGGAACTGCATTCCCTCGATGAATGAGCCGTCGTCAATCTGGCCATCTGCCCACCATCCAGCGTTGCTCTTAATCCAGGATGGGATTTCCGCACCAGTCTGAGAGG
>JAJCXK010000031.1 GCA_029263475.1 Candidatus Nitrosopumilus sp. | reverse complement strand
CTCTGACTTGCTTTTTAGGTGAATCTCTGACTTGCTTTTTAGGTGAATCTCTGACTTGCTTTTTAGGTGAATCTCTGACTTGCTTTTTAGGTGAATCTCTGACTTGCTTTTTAGACGGATTTTTCTTCACTATTTTCTTTTTAGTTGCCATATTCTTGTTTTAAAATAGTAGATGTTAAATCTTTTAACGATTTCAAATTGTGAAACAATATTATTTATTTTTGTTAAAAATTGGATGCTTTTGAAAAATTTGCAACATGTTTTCTATCTTTATTTTTAAATAATTTGCAATGTTCTTTACACAGGTTTCTAGTTTCTCTAAAACTAATCTTTACTGTTTCTAAGGCCTTGTATTTACATTCTGAAATACTACACTGCAACACGACAGATAATATCTATTAATTAATAAAACTTTGAAATTATGTAATAACCGCTGCTATCTTTTTATCATTGCAAAGTATGAGAAAATTATGGATGATGATGAAAAGGGTAAAAGATTTTTAGAATTAATCAATGATCAAAACAGTGTTCAATGGGGTGTCATTGCAAAACTATCTTCTCTAATACACTCAGATTGGACTTCTACAAAGTTAAAAGAAGACCTTAAAGTATTGGTAGAAAAACATTCGGAAATTACTAAAGAGCTAAACAGTCTTGATGATCAAACCAGCATGTTATAATGCTGAATCTACCATTAATGCAATAAACAACACTGCCAAATATGGACTAGAAAATTTAAACAAAGTCCATGCAGCTTTTTCCATCGGTTTGATAATTACCCATATTGACAATCCTATCATTAGTGCGCCTGATGCTACGGCTGTCCACAAATATACTGCACCTACCATTTCATCACCACTTTCAACTGTTAAGAATAATGGAACAATCGAAAACAATACCATTACTACAGTTGAACCTGCAATAGCTCTTGTCGATGTTTTTTCAGATTGCACCGCAGTTAACATTGGAACATTGACTTTGTTATAATCATCCTTGAAGTGCAATGTTAACGCCCAAATGTGCATTGGAATCCAAATAAACACTAATCCTGCCATTGCAAGTCCCATTGTCCACAAGTCAGACATGGTAACTGCCACCCATCCGATCATCGGTGGGGAACCGCCGCACAATCCACCTAAAATTATGTTAGTTCTGGAATTTCGTTTTAACACATATGAGTAAACGATGATATTATTTACTAAAGCAAACGCAATGAAGATAGTTGCCCAGACTCCTTGTTCAAATGTTGTGGTAAAAGAAATTCCAAATGCCAAAACTAACGATATTCCAGCTAATGCCAGCCCAAAATTCCTAGCTTTAACTGCTGGATAGATTCTTTTTGATGGAAGTGGTCTCTCTTTGGTCCTTTCCATAATCGCATCGATATCTCTATCGTGATAATTTGTCAAAGTATTTGCTGCAGCTGAACCTGCTGCTACAGAAAACAACATCAGAATCCATGTTGCTGGGGAAATCTCAATATCATAAATATTGGAAGCTGTTAATGCTGCGCCAAATGCAGTAAATACGAGTAAATACCAAATTTTTGGCTTTGTTAACTCATAATATACTGCAACTCTGGATTCAGATTTTTGTTTCTGCAATATTAGTCACTATCCTCTGATGGCATATATGGCATTGCTTTCATTCTAGACTTCATCTCAATAAATGACTCTGAAGATTGTATTCCATCAATTCTGCCAATTCGTTCAGACACAATTTTGTGCATTTGATCCAATGATTTTGAATACATTGTAACTAGTATGTCAAATCTGCCTGTAACTTCTGCAACCTCTCTAACTCCATCAATTTTAAACAATTCTTTAATTATGTGGTCTCGTTGTTTTGTATCCATGTTTATCCCAGTCAATGCTTTAACATTGTAACCTAATTCTTCATTGTTTACAATAATCGTAAAGCGTTCAATTAGTTTCTTCTTGACTAATCTTTTGATTCTTGAATATACCACTGATGCGTTGACATCAATTTTTTTTGATAAACGTGGGACTGAAATTGAAGCATCTTGTGATAATTCTGATAAAATCTGTAAATCCAAATTATCTACCTTTACCGTTTAAAACACCTGAATCGGTCTGGATTTCTGGAACTTATAAAGTTATTATTGTAATAATTACAAAAAATGATCTAAATTTTACTTTTTTTGTATAGCATTTCTGCCAACAACACTGCCCCTTTTGCCGAACCCATTTTTTTATTATGCGAAAATAACATGTATTTCAGACCATTTTCAAATAGTTCTTCTTTCTCTACTCTTCCAATGGTTGTAGTCATTCCATCTCCAATGGTTCTTTCCATTCTTGGCTGAGGTCTGGTAGGATCTTCATGAAATGCATAGTAATCTTTTGGTGCTGATGGTAATCCTGATACTGATATGTCTTTGTTGCATTGATTGTAGGTTTCTTTTGCTTTAGATGGATCAATTTCTTTTGTCGTCTCAACAAAAACTGATTCTGTATGTCCGTCAATTACTGGAACTCTGGTACAAGTACAACTTATTCTGATATCGGCATCTTCAATTTTTCCATCTTTTAGATTGCCTAGAATTTTCCTTGTTTCTAATCTTACTTTTCCTTCCTCTTTTGGAATGAATGGGATAATGTTATCTGTAATACCCATGGCCGATACTCCTGATTTTCCACCTCCTGATATTGCCTGCATTGAGGTCATCATGACCTTTTTTGCCCCATATTTTTCAAGTAATGGCTTTAATGTAATTGCTAGACCTGTAGTGGTACAATTTGGCAATGGTGCTATCCAGCCTTTCCAATTTCGATTCTTCTTCTGAATATCAAGTAATTCCATTTGTTCATCATTAATTCCTGGAATTAAAATTGGCACATCATTTTCATATCTGTATGCTGAGCTTGTCGAAACCACTGGCAGGTCTTCTGCCATCTTAGTTTCTATGTCTCTGGCCGCCTCTGATTCAACTGCAGAAAATACTAAATCTAATTTAGAAACGTCTAATTCGTCAACTGATTTAACTGTCATTTCTTTGATATACTCTGGAATTTCTCCACCTACGTCCCACGCAATTATCCCACTTGCATCTTTTATTGCGTCAAGATATTTTTTTCCAGCCGAACGTGAAGATGCCGCAATTTGAGTCACCTCAAACCATGGGTGACTTGTTAATGACTGAACAAATTCCTGACCAACTGCACCTGTAACGCCAATAATTGCCACTCTCTTCTTATCCATGTTTCACTATGGATCGCTTTCAATTAATAATCGTTTTCTGTATTACCAAAACATACTAAATCGGCTACTTCTGTTTGGAACTGTGAAAATACGAACAAAGATGTCTGTGATGAAACATGTTCCTGTGGTTCATGGGGGGAGAAATAATTTACATGATCCCCAAATCCTGGATTTTAGTTCAAATATATGCCCTATCGGAACTCCTCCGTCTGTTAAAAAAACTCTTAAAAAAAACATTGAAAATATCAAAAACTACCCTGATTCCAATTCATCTACAGTGATTTCAAACCTAAAAAAATACACGCAATTGAACAAATCAAATATCTTGGTAGGAAATGGCGCAATAGAAATTATCTATAATTTTTGTTTGGCATTTTTATCTAAAAAAACAAAAGTATTGATTCCGATTCCCACTTTCCAAGAATATGAAGTAGCAGCTAAACTCAACGATTGCAACGTTTCATATTTTAAAACAATGAATTTGTCTGAAGATCTAAATTCATTTATTTTACAAATACCAAAAAATGGATGTGTGTTCATTTGCAATCCCAATAATCCTACAGGAAAACTTTTACAAAAAAATCAACTTCTTGAAATAATTAAAAAGGCAAAAAAACTTTCTACATTTATTTTTATTGATGAATGTTTTATTGAAATGGTTCCAGAATCAAATGAATCTGTAATATCATGTGTTAAAAAATATAACAATCTTTTTGTTTTACGTTCATTAACAAAATCATTTGCATTACCTGGAATACGAATTGGATATGCTGTGGCATCAAACCAGATGATTAAAATTTTAGAAAAGATAAAAATTCCATGGAGTGTAAATTCTTTGGCTCAAGATGCAGCAAATATTGCTCTTAAAAATACCTCTCATCTCAATAAATCAAATTTGATAATTGAAAAAGAATTACATTATTTAACAAATAAAATAAATGGGTTGGAAGGATTTCATTGTGATAATTCATCCACAAATTTTATTTTGATAAAAACAAAAAACGATTCAACAAAATTACAAAAAAAATTGCTCAGACATAATATCTTAGTTCGTGACTGTAAAAATTTTAGAGGGTTAGATAACCACTACATCAGAATCGCTGTAAAATCTCATAAAGATAATCTAAAGCTCGTAAAAGCATTGGAGAATCTGGAATGAAATCCCTTATGATTCAGGGTACCTCCTCTGGATCTGGTAAAACTACATTGGTTGCCGCACTATGCAGAATTTTTTCTGATAAAGGCTATCGTGTGGCTCCGTTCAAATCTCAAAACATGTCTAATTTTGCATATATTACGCCCAAATTTGAGATATCCAGGGCTCAGGCAATTCAAGCGATTGGTTCAAGGTGTGAAATTACTCCTGATCTAAATCCAATTCTACTCAAACCAATTG
This sequence comes from Candidatus Nitrosopumilus sp., assembly GCA_029263475.1. Lineage (GTDB taxonomy): Archaea > Thermoproteota > Nitrososphaeria > Nitrososphaerales > Nitrosopumilaceae > Nitrosopumilus. The sequence goes on along the minus strand of JAJCXK010000031.1, from coordinate 59,321 downwards.
GAAATTACAACAGTATTGTGTATCTAAATGGAAAACGATACAAAAAAATGCATGCAAAAGAATACTATGAAAAATTTGTAAACAATGAAGGAATTCGTATAGCTTCAAAGTCACTAAAAACTCTCCAAAAAAGTTTTGATCTAGTAATTTTGGAAGGAGCTGGATCACCTGCAGAAATAAACCTACAAAAATTTGATATTGCAAATATGAAGATGGCACAAAAAGCAAATGCTTCTGTCTTTCTGATTTCAGATATTGATCGGGGTGGATCTTTTGCAAGTCTTGTTGGAACAATGGCTTTGATTGAAAAAAAATACCAAAAACTGGTAAAAGGTTTCATCTTTAACAAATTCAGGGGAGATTTGGATGTGTTAACACCTGGATTTCTAAAACTCAAAAATATTACAAAGAAACCCATTCTGGGAACAATTCCTTTGATGTGTTTGAACTTGCCAGAAGAAGACTCTCTTAATGTCAAGCCTAAAAAAATTCTATGGACTAAAAAAAATATATCAAAAATTGACTATGAACTCGACAGATTGGCGCAAACTGTCAAATCAAGCATTGCAGTAAAAGATATCGAGAAAATGATACAATGATAGTTGAATCTTTATTGATCATTGGATTTGCTCTTTTACTTGATTTTAAGTTGGGAGATCCTAAAAACAAATATCATCCCACAGCTTGGATTGGCTCTTTTCTTGCAAAACTCACACCGATCACAAAAAATGAAAATCCTACAATAGAAAAATTTGGAGGTGTCTGCATTGTCATAATTACTTCTGGATTGGTCATTCTGTTACTTTTTACATTGAATATTGGAATTTCTTTGATTACAATTGATTATGCTTCATTAATTATTTCTGTGATGATTGGTGGACTATTGTTAAAAAGTACAATTGCTATTCATGGGATGGAAAAACATGCAAAATCTGTATTGGAATCGTTAGACGAAAAAAATCTTGATATGGCTAGAAATAATCTGTCCATGATTGTAAAGAGAAATACCGGTAATTTGGGCAAGAATCATATTCTTTCAGGTGTGCTTGAAAGTGTCAGCGAAAATACTGTGGATGGTATTACTGGCCCATTGTTTTACTATGCTCTCTTTGGGTTGTATGGTGCGTTTGTTTATAGAGTAATTAATACTGCAGATTCAATGATTGGATACAAGACTGATATTTTCAAAAATGTTGGTTGGTTTGCAGCTACTTGCGATAGTGTCTTAAATTACATTCCGTCTAGATTGACAGGACTGGTGATGGTAATTTCTGCAGCCCTTTTACAAAAAAATTGGAAGGAATCATACAAAACAATGATTCGAGATGGGCACAAAACCGAGAGTCCCAATGCTGGGTATCCTATGGCCGCTTTAGCAGGAGCTTTGGAAACAACGTTTGAAAAAATAAACCATTACAAATTGGGAAATGGTGAAATTCATCTAACAGCAGAACATGTACATTCTGCAATTTCAATAATGAAGCTTACGTCTATACTTTTCTTTGCAATTGTAACTATTCCGTTAATCTACATTTTATCATTAATTGGATGGTGGATGCATGTTTAAAGAAATAGGATCTGTTTTTTCATTTTTAACAATTTTTCCGTCAACCAATTCTACATTAGAAAATATTGCAAGATACATGTTTGTATTTCCTGTTGTTGGAATTGCCATAGGACTTTTAATTGGTTCATTAGGTTTTGGTTTATCTTTTTTCTTGGAACCTCTCTTGGTTAGTTTGTTGGTAGTTGCTTCTATTGCAATTGTAACTGGAATACATCATGCAGACGGTCTTGCTGATTTTGCAGATGGGTTAATGGTAAAAGGTTCAAGATCTAAAAAACTCAAAGCTATGAAAGATCTTTCCACTGGTTCGGCAGGAATTGTAGCAATTACATTGTATCTCATCGGACTGATAGTCACTATTTCTCTTACTAGTGGATTTGATTTGTTTAAAGCAATTCTAATCAGTGAAATTTTGGCAAAATTCTCGATGGTGATGATGGCTAGTTTGGGAAAATCCGCTTCATTGGGCTCTAATTCTCCTTTTGTTGAATTTATGAAAGACAAGAAAAAATTTTCAGCAGCATTTCTACTAATGCTGATTCCTGTCCTAGTAATTGGTGAAATTACTGGGATTGTAATGCTTGTTGTAGTTATTGTTTTGACGTTGTTTCTATTACTGTTATCCAATCGTAGTTTTGGTGGGATCACTGGAGATGTGCTTGGTGCTACAAACGAATTCACACGTCTGGCTTCTTTGATAGTGTTTGTTTCAATATGATTGGTCTTGTGATGGCTGGTGGTAAAGGAACCAGAATGAATTTGTATGGTGAAAAATTATTACTTGAATACAAAAAACCTGTAATATTCCACGTTCTTGATGCATTAAAAAATTCAAATTCGTTTTCAAAAATTTTAGCTATTACAAGCAAAAATTCCCCTAAAACCAAAGAATTAATTGAAAAAAATAATTTTAAAACTTTTGATACTGCGGGAGTTGGTTATGTGGAAGACCTAAACTCTGTGCTACAAACTATTCATGACAATGTTTTTGTGACATCTGGTGATTTACCATTGTTAGATGAGGAAATAGTTCAAAAAATAATTTATCTATTTAACTCTAAAATAACATGGACCAGCATTCTTGTAACCCAGAAATTTTTAACTTCACTTGGTCTTGAATCTGACTATTCTGTTAACTATCAAGATCAAACATGTCATTATACCGGAATCTCTTTAATTAATTCTTCAAAAATCTCTTCTTTGGAAAATTTGGTAGAAGATTATATCATAATTGATGATCCGAGAATTGCATTTAACCTAAATTCAAAACACGATTATGATTTACTCTGCACTACCTGAAATCTTACCGTTAATCTGGGCTTTAGATCCTGTTGGTTCAGAAATTGCATTTCCACAAGAGTTACATGCTACCTGGGTGGATGCGTGAGAATAAACTATCTGCAATTCGCCACACTCATTGCAATTGACTTTTTGAAACTTACTGGATGGTTTTGGAATTTCAATATGATCTTTCTTCATGCTGCCACCAACTCAAATTTCTTAATTCTAATACCTGGTTTATTGTATTTCTTTTTACATACCGTACATGTCATGATAGGGGTAACTTTCTTGGTAACTTTAGCTGGTTTTGCTAATTTTGGGAATTTTTGTCCGCCATATCCCTTTTTACGTTCTGCATGTCGACGCTCACCTCTTGCAGAACCCCGCCTTTTTCCAGCCTTGTAAATGGAGACCTTTTGTTCTGTATGTGTTTTGCATTTTGCACAATACTTTCTGATCACCTTTGGAATGTTCATATCAACAAAACCTCCTCAACCGTAATTTAAGCATTGAATCTATAATAGGCGCAAAAGCTAATCATAAGTTGTGACATCGAGCCTGGCAAATTCTATTGATTCTCTAAATTCTGTAGCGATGGGTGAAAAAAAAGCCGATCTGATCTTAAAAAATTGTAGTTTATTTTCTGTTTATACCCGAGAAATCATCTCAAAAATTCAGATCGCAATTACCGCTGACAGAATTGCATATGTTGGTCCAGATGCTTCACATTCATCTGGTCCAAAAACTGCTATAATAGATGTAAAAGAAAAGTATGTCAGTCCTGGTTTTGCAGATCCTCATCTGCATATTGATCAATTTGTATTGCCATCGGAATTTGTAAAAAAGGCACTTCTTTGCGGCGTAACTTCTCTTTTTTCGGATCCGATTGATATTGTTAGTGTTGCAGGACATCGCGGTTTTCAAGAATTTCTCAAACTTGGTGAAGATCTTCCAATTCGAATCTTTCAGGTAGTTCCAGGAGGTCTTCCTGTTGATGCAAAATTTAGCAATAGTAAATTTCTATCCCTGTCCCAAGAAAAATCTGCGGTCAAACATCCACATGTTCTTGGTTTGGGCGAAGTTTTTTCATGGACGAAAGTAACCCTTCGTGATCCTAAAACAATGAAATCTCTTTCAGCAATGCTTGAGTGTGATTGTATTATTAATGGACATACTGCAGGTGCAAGTGAAAAAAAACTTAACGCATATGTTTCATCTGGAATACTTTCTTGTCATGAGCCCATCAACTTTGATCAGGTTTTAGAAAGACTGCGTCTTGGAATGTGGGTAATGATTAGAGAAGGTTCTATTAGACGTGATCTGAAGGAAATAATTCCACGTGTTTTGTCTCACGGAACATATCTTAACCGTTTGATGTTTTGTTCGGACGGCCTAGATCCGCTTGATCTTGTGCAATTTGGTCATATTGATCATTGCATACGTGAATCAATTAATCTCGGTTTAAAACCAATTGATGCGATCACTATGGCATCTAAGAATAATTTCGATTATTATAATATGGGAAAAGATCTGGGTGGCATAGCACCTGGAAAGCTTGCTGATATTCTGATCTTTGATGATTTAAAATCATTCAAGCCGTCCAAAGTTTTTGTCGGCGGAAAACTTGTGGTCTCTAATGGAAATATTGTGACTCCCATTAAGAAAAAAATAATTCCGCCATGGATTAAAAAAACTGTCAAATTAAAAAATTTCTCAAAAAATGACTTTCTCATTAAATCAAAAAAGAAAGATGTTTTGGCAAATACGATTTTTATGCAAACCGAAATTATCACCAAACTCGGTTCTGCCGAACTTCCCTCCAAAGATGGTCATGTTTCTGCCTCTTTAGATTCTGACGTTTGGAAGGTTGCATCTTTTGATAGGATTCATGGAACAAATCGACATGCTATTGGATTTCTTGAAAATTTTGGAGCTGACATTGGTGCGTTTGCCTCTACATGGAATTTTCATGAAAATGACATGATCGTTATTGGATCAAACGATTCTGATATGGCGATCGCTTCAAATCACCTAATCAAGAATCAGGGTGGACTTGCTGTGGTAAAATCTGGAAAAGTAATTGCTTCATTGCCTTTACAGCTGGCTGGCATAATCTCTACTGATTCTTTTGAAAAAGTTGCATCTAATTTTGAAAAAATCAATGACACTATTGTTGATTCTGGATGTGTTTTTTCAAGACCTCACCTAATTCCTTTATTCTTACCTTTTCTGGCTCTACCTGCTGTTAGGATTCTTTCGGGTGGGATTATAGATGTGAAAAAACGAAGTTACATTTCACCGATCAACTAAGCAATGTTAAAAAGGGGGATTTAGGGAATTGAAGCTGAATCTAAATGGCATCAATTCAACAAGGACCAAATGGACCTGTTTTAGTTCTCAAAGAGAGTGCACTACAGCAAAAAGGTAAGGATGCCCAACAAAACAATATTGCTGCAGCAAAATTAGTTTCACAACTAGTAAGAAGCAGTCTCGGCCCTAGAGGTCTTGATAAAATGCTGGTTGATTCCCTAGGCGACGTTACGATTACAAATGATGGTGCGACCATTCTAAAAGAAATCGATGTTCAGCATCCTGCAGCAAAAATGATGGTAGAAATCTCCAAAACTGTCGATACTGAAGTAGGTGATGGTACAACATCTTCTGTTATTTTTGGAGGTGCATTATTGGCAAGAGCTGAGGATCTTCTCAACAAAGATGTTCATGCCTCAACTATTATTGATGGTTTTCAGGCTGCATCCGAGAAAACTCTAGAAATTTATTCAGATTTAGCGAAAAAGATATCTTCTGATGATAGGGCGTCTCTTCTGAAGATCGCAATCACTAGCATGCAATCAAAACTGATTTCTGAAGACAGCGATACTCTTTCAAAAATCATTGTGGACGCAATCCTGAGTATTGCAACTAAGAAAGGTGATGATTATTCAGTAGATCTTGAAAATATCAAAGTTGAAAAGAAGGCAGGCGGTTCTATTGAAGATACACAAATTGTAAAAGGCATTGTTTTGGACAAAGAGATTGTTCACAGTGGAATGCCTATCAAGATTGAAAAAGCAAAAATTGCATTACTTAACTCTGCATTAGAAATTGAAAAAACTGAGCTTAGTGCGGAAATTAGAATTACTGATCCAACACAAATGCAGATGTTCTTGGAAGAAGAAAACCGAATGCTGAAGTCAATGGTCGATAAGTTACACGATACGGGAGTAAATGTCCTAATCTGCCAAAAAGGAATTGATGATATTTCACAGCACTATTTGGCAAAATACGGTATTATGGCAATACGTCGTGTCAAAGAAAGTGACATGATTAAACTTTCTAAAGCCACTGGTGGTCGTGTAATAAGTAACCTTGATGATCTTTCAGAAAGTGATCTTGGTTCTGCTGATTTGGCTCATCAAAAGAAGGTTGAATCTGATAAATGGGTTTTCATAGAAGGTTGTAAGCATCCTCAATCTGTTACATTGCTAATTCGTGGAGGTACTCAAAGAGTAATAGATGAAGTAGATCGTTCAATTCATGATTCTCTAATGGTTGTAAAAGATGTCATCGAAAAACCTGCAATCGTTGCGGGTGGCGGTGCTCCTGAAGCATTTGCAGCATCCGTACTCAAAGAATGGGCAGTTAATTTTGATGGACGAGAGCAGCTTGCAATTAAAAAATATGCAGAGGCTTTAGAGACTATTCCTCTCACCATTGCAGAAAATGCGGGAATGGATCCGATTGATACTATGGCTAATCTAAGGGCTAAGCAAAATCATGGCCAAAAATGGACTGGAATTGATGCCAGAAACATGAAGATTGCAGACATGATGGCAATCAATGTTGTAGAACCCATTGTGGTCAAGGAACAGATAATCAAGTCTGCAACAGAGGCTGCTTGCATGATTCTTAGAATTGATGATGTTATCGCTATATCTGGAGCTCCAGGTGGCGGCGGCATGCCTGGAATGGGTTAAAATTTTTAGTTAAAGATTAAGCGTTCTAGTTTTTGTGTTAAGTTGTTGTACAAAGTCGGTGTAGATTTGGGAGGTACAAAAATAGAATCCGTACTATTGGATGACGGTTTTGATGTCCTGAAAAGAAAGAGAATTCCTACACCTAAAGGTAATTACCGGCAAATTCTTGATTCCATTCTGTCTCTTATCTTAGAAATGTCTGAAGATGTTTCTGATTTCTCATTGGGCGTTTGTACGCCTGGTGCGACTTCTAAACAAACTGGACTGATAAAGAATAGCAATACTCAGTGCCTGATTGGAAAACCACTAAAAGAAGATTTAGAAAATCTGATTGGAAAAAAAATATCCATGGAGAATGACGCAAACTGTTTTGCAATGGCTGAAGCTACTTTGGGTGTTGCCACGGATTATGATCTGGTTTTTGGTGTTATTCTTGGTACTGGTGTAGGCGGGGGAATAGTAATCGATAAAAAACTATATTCTGGAAGAACAAATATCGCAGGTGAATGGGGTCATCATACATTACATCCCAATGGCAATTTGTGCTATTGTGGTAAAACTGGATGTGTGGAAACCTACATCAGCGGACCCTCTCTGGAAAGTCAATGGACTAAACTAACCGGAAAATCACAGCGCTTACCTGAAATTCTCTCTAATATCGACAATGATCTCGGAAAAAAATGGAAGGATAACTTTTTAGAAAATTTTGGACTTGGCCTGGCAAATGTAATAGATATTTTAGATCCTGACGTGATTGTTTTAGGTGGTGGTTTGTGTAATATTGATTTTCTGTATGTAGATGGAAAAGAATCAGTTTATGACAAAGTATTTTCAGATTTAGTTGATACGCCTATACTAAAAAACAAGATGGGAGATTCTGCAGGGGTCTTTGGCGCATGCATGCTTTAATCTGGACATCCTTCCATTTTTGAAATGGAATACCCTTCTGTCATGATCTCAATTTCCATGTCTTCTGGAATTGACTGCGTATGACAAAATTTGCATTCCTTTGTTGTTACCGTGGCAGATTCTTCTCCAACTGATTTTAGCCATTCTTTTGCAAAAGAAATAGCCTTTTCAATCTCATTGTTATCCATTACCACATCAAAGTGCATGATGTGCCCATCTTGGGCCTTTACATATGTGTCAAAAACATGAAAATCCATACTTGTCACTGATTACATTAGTACTGAATTCAACTTTTAAAATCTTTTTCATTCGCAATTGTGAATTTGTATTTGATTTATCGTTTGGTTAAACTATTACTCTGTTCTCTTGATGTGGATAGTTTTGTAACCATCTTTTTCATGTTCCAAATTCACCGCTATTGTGGTTCAATTGTTGCAGGCGGTTTGCTTGAAATGGTATATGTAACCCATGTTACATCTTGAATCTCATTTGTTATTCTATTGCTCATTTTTTCTAATAGTTCATGCGGTAGTCTGGTCCAATCTGCAGTCATTGCATCTATTGAATCAACTACTCTGATCATGACAATATTGCCATATTTGCGTTCGTCTCCCACAACTCCTACGGCTCTGTCATCTCCAACTGCCGCATATGCTTGCCATACCTTTTGATACAGGCCCGCTTTGATCAGCTCATCTTCGACAATTTTACTTGCCACCTTGGAAATTTCTAATTTGGTGGGCGTCACTTCTCCAATTATTCTGACGGCCAAGCCTGGGCCTGGAAATGGATGTCTCATGAAAAGTTTTTCTGGAACCTTGAGAATTTTTGCAATTTTTCTTACTTCGTCCTTGTATAGATCTCTTAACGGTTCTAAAATCTCTAAATTTAACCAGTCAGGTAATCCTCCTACGTTGTGATGAGATTTTATTACTGATGCCGGACCCTTTGACACTCCGCTCTCAATCACATCTGGATACAGTGTACCCTGAGCCAACCATTTGAATGGACCCTTTTCCTCGGCAAATTCAGTAAAAACCTGCACAAATTCTTCACCAATTATCTTCCTCTTTGCCTCTGGATCTTCTATTCCTTTGAGCTTTTCCAGAAATACATTTGATGCATCAACTGCTGTAAAATTCACTTTAAAATTATCTTTGAACATCTTTGCGATTTCCTCCTCCTCGTTTAATCGTAACAGGCCATTATTTACAAACACACACTTGAGTCTGTCTCCAATGGCCTTATCGATGAGTAACGCGACTACCGTCGAATCTATTCCTCCACTTACTCCACACAGAACGTTCCCCTCTATCTTTGCAATTTTTTCAACGGCCGTGTCTATGAAATTTTTCATGGTCCAGTCTTGTTTTGCTCCGCAGACTGTTAAGACAAAATTCTTTAGAATTGACGTGCCTTGTTCTGTATGTACCACTTCGGGGTGAAATTGTATTCCGTAGATGGATTTTTTCTCTGATGCAATCGCTGCTGCCTTTGCATTCTCTGTATGTCCAATTACTTTAAAGCCATCTGGAATTTGTTCTGCCTCATCTCCGTGACTCATCCAGGCCCTAACTGATTCTCCAATTCCGTTTAGAAGATCTGCATCATCGTCGATCGTAAGTAATGATGAGCCGTATTCTTTATTTGCTCTTTTTACTTTGCCCCCGTAGTTGTTCACAATCAGTTGATGCCCATAACAAATTCCGAGTAATGGCAAATTCATGTCAAAGATTTTATTTTCTGGAATTGGAGCATCTGAATTATAAACACTTGACGGACCTCCAGAAAAAATTATCCCAGTTGGGTTGAGTTTTTGTAGTTCTTCATAGCTAATGTTGTAAGGTACTAGTTCGGCATAAACCGAAAATTCCCTGATCCTTCTGCAGATTAAATGGCTGTACTGTGAACCAAAATCTAAAACTACTATCTTGTCCATATGATCACTTGTTGATGTTTTCAAGCATTCGAGTCAATGACCACCCTGCTGTATTGATTAATTCATTTACTCTTTCTTTTTGTCTATAGTTCTTAATGATAATCTCTCTGATATTTGTACCATTTTTGTTAATAATGTAATCGATCATCAATTCTCTTTGAATTTTTCCATCTTCTGCTTCTGCATGATCTCTTTTCTTCATCTCTCCAATTATCCTGTCTAGGAAAAATGATTTGAAAGGTGGAGTGTCTGCATTGATTAAAATTTCATTATCTAAGACTATGGAAACCTGTTCGGGAGTAACGTATGCATTTGCAATTAGTTTTCCATCATTTGATCGCTTAATCGGAATTGATCTCTCCTCGGGCTTTTGAATCGGAATTGATCTCTCCTCGGGCTTTTTGACTGTGTCTCCATTGATTTCCAACTTGGAAGCTTTTGTAAAGCTAGAATTCTTTAAGAACAAATCTAAAACTGTGATATTTTTTTCGATCATTTCTATGCCCTCTTGATGTTTGTCTATTTGCTCGATTAAACTTTCTTTTAACGCAACAATTCCTTTGATTTGCTCCTCTGAAAATTTCATAATTTGGTAAATATGAGATTAGTATTAAATGCATTCTAGGTAATTATGGCATCTAATTCTTTATATGATATTTTTTTAAATCCTTTGATCGCCTTCGATGTTGTAAGTAATTCTGATTTTGTGATAGTTGATAACCATTCTAATAGTTCTTCCCCTTTTTTTAATTTCATTAATTTCATCTTTCTTTCTGATTTTTTTGTTTCAGAAAATCTTCCAATTCGTTTTCCAAAATCCATTCCGAGTAAAATAATTTTTTTTGCATTAAAATGATTTGCTAAAAAAACCCCTCTGTCTCCATCTGTAAACCCTCCATAATTTTGGATTTTTTTAAATGACTGTGATTGTGACGTCCCAATGCAATTTTTAATTTTTTTTGCAAATTCCAGTTTTTCTATGTTATCTCCATGTGCATGTACGACAAATATGCATTTAGTTTTTGCAATTTTATTAAGTGAATTTTCATCTCCATCCAAATCTGTAACCACAATATCTGGGATTATTCCATTTTCTACAAGTGGTTTTACTGAGCTGTCAGCTGCAATCTTTATTGATTTTTTATGTTTTTTTAGTTTTGGAATGGCAGCTGATAAAGATGGACCTGAACCAATGACTAAAACTGTTTTACCTTTAATCAGATGAATTATTTTTTCATGAATATTTGATTTTTCTAAAATTGAATCTAAAAGAATGACTGATTCTTTATCCTTTTTTCCGTCAAACTTGAATTCTGTTAATATATCTGAATATCTCTTTTTCCAACCTGGAATCATCATATGACTCAAATTGCATTGGTTTTTGATAAACCATGTGGCAAAAATTGGTAATGTGGGTGTGGGTGGAAAGAATCCTGTGCGTATAATGGCTATTCTAAACACAAGTCCAGAGTCATTTTACAAAAAATCTGTTAATACCAGTAAAATTTGCATAAGAAATGCTGTCAAACAAATGGAAAATCAGGGAGCAGATTTTATTGACGTTGGTGGATTGTCTACAGCTCCTTATCTATCCACTATAGTTTCAGAAAAAGTTGAAACAAAACGAATTCTAAATGCAATCAAAATAATTCAGAATGCTACCAATCTTCCCATATCTGTTGACACGTGTAGGGCAAGTGTTGCTAGAGATTCTTTGGAATGTGGTGCTGAAATTATCAATGATATTTCAGGTTTAAAATATGATGATAAAATGCAAGAGGTGATTTTAAAATTTTCTCCATCTTTAATTCTGTGCGCATATGATTCAAAAACTGTACTTGGAGATCCTGTACATGTCACTAAAAGACTTCTTAAAGAAAGTCTTAAAATTGCAAAAACATCCAATATCGCTTCCGAAAAAATTATTTTGGATCCTGCTGTTGGATTTTTTAGAAAAAACGGTTTGGGTCCATTTTTTACAAAAATTAGGTCTGATTGGGTTGATAGGGATCTGTCGATATTAAAAAATCTGGATTCTATTAAACAGACCTACCCTGTTCTGATTTCCGTTTCAAACAAATCCTTTTTGGGAAAAATCTTGGGAAAAGAAAAACCATCTGATCGATTGTTTGGATCAATTGCTGCAGAGGCTGTTTCTGTCCTTAACGGTGCCGATGTAATTCGTACTCATAATGTAGAGGCGACCAAAGATGCAATATGTGTGGCATCCAAACTCTCAAAGTAACACAAAGGCTTATAATCAATATTTTACCTTCTTACAAAGGTTTCATTGGAATTTAAAGAAGGATTAACTTTTGACGACGTTCTTCTCGTGCCCAAATATTCAGATATTACAAGTAGGAGTCAGACTGATCTGACTACCAAGCTGTCTCGAAATATTTCCATCAGTATTCCTTTCGTAAGTGCAAATATGGACACTGTAACTGAATCCTCTATGGCTAGTGCCATGGCTCGTGCAGGGGGTATTGGGATTATTCATAGATTCTTGACAATTAAAGAACAGGCAAATGAAGTTCTGAAAGTCAAACGCTCGGGCAGTGTGATGATCGAGAATCCTTACTCTATATCTGCAGACAAATCGGTTCGAGATGCTTTGGATTATGCTGAGGATAAAGATATTTCTGGCCTCTTGGTAGTTAATGAAAATTCAAAATTAATAGGAATTGTAACTGAGAGAGATCTGTTATTTGCAAGTGGGCATACCAAAATCCAGGATGTGATGACAAAGGATGTTGTAACTGCAAAACTTGGGGTCACGTTAGATGAATCCAAGGAACTCTTACATAAACATAGAATTGAAAAATTACCCATCATTGATGATTCAGGAATAATCAAAGGTCTGATCACAAGTAAGGATATTACAAACAATGCTGATTTTCCAAATGCATCTAAAGATAAGAAAGGTAGGCCGCTAGTTGGGGCAGCTGTTGGAGTGAAAGGTGACTTTTTAGAAAGAAGTGAGTCTCTTTTGGAAGCAGGTGCTGATGCACTTGTAGTTGACATAGCTCATGGACATAGTGAAAATGCAATGAGTACTATACGAAATATAAAAAAGGCATTTCCTAATTGTGAATTAATTGCAGGTAATATTGCAACTGCTCATGGTGCTGAAGATTTGATCAGGGCAGGAGTTGATGCGGTAAAGGTAGGAGTAGGATCTGGTTCTATTTGTATTACTAGGGTAATTACTGGTTCGGGTGTGCCACAATTGACTGCAGTAATGGATTGTGCAAAAATTGGTAAGGACCATGACATTCCAATAATTTCTGATGGTGGAACCCGAACTTCTGGTGATGCGACAAAGGCATTGGCTTCAGGTGCATCATCTGTAATGATAGGAAGTATGCTTGGAGGAACCGATGAATCTCCTGGTACAGTTTTGACTAAAAATGGAAAACGGTTCAAAGTATATAGAGGAATGGCATCATTGGCAGCTTCTATAGGAAGAAAATCAAAGGAAACAGGTTCGATATCCCTTGATGATGATTTAAATGATTATGTTGCAGAGGGCGTAGAGGCAATGGTTCCTTACAAAGGTACTGTAACCGATATTCTAAAACAACTTACAGGCGGAGTACGTTCTGGATTAAGCTATTGCGGCGCGCATACTATAGATCAAATGCAAGAAAATGCTGAGTTCATTAAAATGTCAAGAGCTGGATTTGCAGAAAGTCAACCTCATGATGTTTCATTGATGTAGGTAATTTTTTAAGCAGTATCTGGAGCAATTTCAACATGCTTTCTAAGAGAACTATCATTGGATTGGTAGTTGGAAGTATTATAATTGCACTCGCTGGCTATTCTCTAGTTTTACATGCTGGAACAATTACGATTAACGAAGATTATGTGGTAGCCGTAGGTGATGCGGTACCCTATACTATTCCTGCCCCAAAGGACACTGTTCAACACATGAAAATTGTCGGTGATGCTTTTGATCTCAAGCTTGCTAGTCCTGAAAATGGGCTACAAATTCCAAACACTTCATACAAAAATGAATTGGTTTTAGATTGGACTCATTTAGAAGACGGTGAAACGAAAATACTGATTCAAAATACTGGAAATACTGAATTATCTATTACTGGTGAGCTAATTCGAAGTTCTGATCCTATTTGGTTTACTTATGATCTTATGGTGGTGATCTCTGGAGTGGTGATAATTGGTTTTAGTATGGGATTTACATTGAGAAAACCAAAAGGATTTTAGCCTAACTTTGCCGAGGGATATGAGCCTAGTATTTTCATGAATATTGTTTCTTGATTAATTTTTTCTAATATTTCTAAAATTTTGGGATCATTTTCGTGTCCCTCAAAGTCTACATAAAAATTATATTCCCATGTGTTCACTTTTGTCGGCCTTGATTCAATTTTTGTAAGATTAACATCGTTTTTGTGAAAATTCTCTATGATTTTGTATAGTGTACCTGGCTCATGCTTTATTGAAAATATGATTGACGTCTTATCATTTTCTGTCAGTTCACTATTCGTTTTTGATAAAATTAGAAACCTTGTATAGTTATTTGGGTTATCTGCAATGCTGTCTGAAATTATTGGCATTTCATAAATCTCTGCTGCATCTTTACTGGCAATTCCTGCAGAATTCCCTTCTTTTAATTCTCTGACATTTTTTATGCTTCCAGCAGTATCGTATGCTGGAATTGTTTTCATATTGTGTTCTTCGATAAATTTTCTGCATTGTCCTAAAGCTTGTGGATGTGAATAAACAGTATCTATTTCATCTAATTTACCAATTCCTATAAGGCAATGTTCAATTCTATGATATATTTCTCCTATGACATTTAGAGATGTTGAATATAGTACATCATAGCTTTCACCAACACTTCCTTCCAGAGAATTTTCTACTGGCAAAATTGCATATTGTGTTTTTTCTTTGGTTGTACTTTCTAGCACTTTGGAAAATGTTGCAAATGGAATGGGCTCAATTTCTTCATTAAAAAAAGATCTTGCCGCGGCTTCACTGTATGCGCCTCGTTCACCTTGGAACGAAACGAGTATCATTAGCTAGCTCCTTAAATTAACGAAATCACTATTTCCAAAGTTTGCAGAGATCTTTCTCTCGTCAATCCATGCACAATCTGTACACTTGATAGCATCGCGCATTGGAACTACTTTACCTCCACACTTTCGACATTTTGTGAACAAAATTCCTAAATTTGGCTCACTAATCCCTGCATGAATTGTACCGTTAAGATGATTGAGAATTTTTAGTGTTACTATGTCGTTGACTAGTGCAACGTTTCTTATTCTTAAATTTCGTGTCCCACACACACATTCTACTTTTGATGTAGTGGGTTTTCCATTAATGTAATCAATAGAAACTGCAATCATTGACGACATAACTGCTGCGACCGTGCCAATAATCACATCTCCTACTCTGGGAATCGATAGAAGCTTTGGATGTTTTATGTTGGCCGTTCTTGATTCTTTGTCTATGTCTTTTTCTCCAACTGTTGCTGCTCTAACCATGTCTCCATCGTCAAATGCATTGTGTCCTGCCTCATATTCTTCAATAGATGCTATCTTGTCTCCTGGAAATATTGCGTTTTCAGACATGCTGAGGATCCTGCTGTTATGATTATAATTGTTTGTGGTCTGAAAGGTCCTTGGTAAATCATATATCTTCAAAAATTAGAAAAAAATCATGAAAGCTCTAGTTTATGATGAATATACGACTGATGATGACTTTTCTAAAATTTTAAAAATTAAAGAAGTTCCCATGCCTGAACCAAAGTCAAATGAAGTAGTTTTCAAGGTAAAGGCAGCAGCTCTCAACTATGATGATATTTGGGGTATGAGGGGAAAGCCTCTGGCAATCCCATTACCTCATATTTCTGGAACCGATGCTGCTGGTGAAGTTACTGCAGTTGGCAATGATGTTAAAAACGTCAAAATCGGAGACAGGGTAGTTTCACACGGAAACATGTCCTGCAGAGTTTGCAAGGCATGTACTGATGGACGAGAATATGATTGCAGAAAGCGAACTATCTGGGGTTTTGAGACTGGTCCTCTCTGGGGTGGATATTGTGAATTCACTCATCTTCCAGAAGTTAACGTCGTAAAAATTCCTGATACCGTATCTTATGATGAAGCTGCTGCTGCATCCATGACATTGCTGACATCCTGGCACATGCTAATTGGAAGGGCGAAAGTTCAACCTGGACAAATAGTTTTGATTATGGGTGGTAGCTCAGGTGTTGGTAACTATGGGATCCAGATTGCAAAGCTTTTTGGATGTACCGTTATTGCAACTGCAAGTCCTGACAAACTCGACAAGTGCTTGGAACTTGGTGCTGATTTTGCTGTAGACCATAGAAAAGATGACTGGCACAAAGAAGTTAGAGGAATTGCAAAAAAAATCCCGAAACCCCTTGGAGATGTTCCTGGCATAGATGTAATTTTTGAGCACATCGGTGGTTCTCATTGGAACAAAGAACTGACATTGCTAAATTATGGTGGAACAATTGTTACAACTGGTGCGACAACTGGTTATGATGCCAAGACTGACTTACGTCATATTTTCTTCAAAGGAATCAATATTTTAGGATCTACTCAAGGTACTCGTGCAGAACTAGAACAGGGTCTCTATTGGATGTCTCAAGGAAAAATAAAATCTACCATTGATTCAGTATTTTCTTTGGAACAAGCTGCGGAGGCTCATACAAAAATGCTCAAAGGCAAGGGGTTGTTTGGAAAAATGATAATTAGACCTGGAAAATGATTGTATGACGGATCCCAAAACAAATTCAATTTTGGATGAGGGAAATAGGTTGTTTTTACAAGGAAAACTCAAGGAGGCGATAACATACTATGATAAAATTCTCGATGAAAATCCCCTACATGTAAGCTCTCTTAATAATAAGGGATATGCACTCAGCAAACTAAAAATTTTTGATAGTGCTATGATGATGCTTTGAGAGAATTTCCAGACGATCTGCCTGTATTGGTAAATAAAATTTCGTTATTACGAAAACAGGGAAATTTTGTTGAAGCGATATCCATTTGTAATTCCATTTTGACTGGTAATCCAAAGTATAATACGGTGCTATATCATAAGGGGCGAATTTTATTTTCTATGGAAAAATATGATGAATCTATTTCGTGCTGTAATTTGATATTGAATGACTATCCTAATAATGGGGATGTTTTATTTGACAAATCTTGCAGCCTTGTCATGCTCTCCAAAACTGATGAAGCGTTAACTTTGCTTGAGCGTGCAGTTTCTCATGGAATAAAATACAAATCCAAAGCCAAAAAATCCAAGGCATTTGAAAAACTATTGAATGATTCTAGGTTCAAAAATTTGGTATTGTAATTATAGCCAGTGCTGTGTTTCTAAATATTCTCCAATATCCTCTTTTCGTAAAATTTTGAGAAGTGCATTAGCTTGCGGGGTAGACAAGACCGGCTTGTCAAATTGATTATCTGTAGAAATTCTTGGACATGCGACTTGAATAAAAGCATCAATTCCTTTAAGATTTCTTAGTCTGTCATTTGTTATGTCTGTTAGCGCAAACAACTGAACTTCTTTACCCTCTTTTTCTAATTCTTTTTTAATTTTTAATCCAAAAACTTTTGACAGCTGCCCTTCTTTTAATCCAATAATCACTCCGAATGATTTTGCATCAGCTGCTTTGTAAACTGCTAGGGTAGCTTTCTTTTTTAACTGTTGAGCAAATTCTGTAACTTCTCTCACCTCGTTAAAGTATGGATCCAAAACATAAGTTGGTAAATTAGTTGATAATGCAATACCTGCCGCATGAAAATTACTTTGTCCTAAAAATACATAGGCATCCACTTCTTTTTTTAACTCTGTTGCTGGATAAAATTCACAGCCAAAAACTTGTCCGTCATTGAGCTGCCCTTTCCCTTTTCCTATTTTAACATCGATTCCACCTTCTGTAAAAATTTTTTCTACCTTGTCTATTTGATGCAAGTGTTGGCTATCCGTTACTAGCGAAATATTTTTCCCTTTTAGTAATTCTATACATTTGATTGCTACACTGTCAAATTCCACATCATCAAAAGCATCAATAAGTACTAGGTTCTCTTCTAGTGACTCTGTATTGATTGTGTGGCCAATGTTAAATTGAATCTCGGAGCCTAGAATTTTTGCACCGGTTGTGTTAAGATCACAAGTTCCCCATGTAGTATCTGCCAAAACATAGGCTGGAATGTCAAACTTTTTTGTAATTCTGATTGCCATCTCTTGAACTTGAGGTAACATTCCATCTGGACCGTTTAATGAAACTGACACAGGATTTTCTTCTTCTATCTCCTTGAAAATTCTCTCTTCGTCTATTACAATCAATTCAGCTTGCAACGTGGAGTTATTAATTTAAATCAATTGAACCGTGCAACAACTAAAAATGTCTCAGTTGTGATGCTGAATTATGAACGATGAGATTGTTCTAAACATTGGATTTGATGATACTGATTCTCCAAAAGGCATGTGTACAACATTCTTAGCTTACAAAATCGTTGATTTACTTCAAAAACAGCAAACTGTATTTCTTGATTTTCCAAGATTAATCAGATTTAATCCTAACATTCCATGGAAAACAAGAGGAAACGGGGCAGTCTCCATGAAAATAAAAACAAAAAATCCTTCCAAAGTTAAAAATCAAATTAAAAACTTCGTTTCAAAATACTCTGATACTGAAAACGGTGCAAATCCTGGATTGGTTTTCCTTGAAAGTGATTCCATTCCATCTGAATTTATCAAATTCAGTAATTTGGCTTTGTGGCAATTAATTAATAGAAACAATGCAAAAAAATTTGCTAAACGAAATAATTTGGAAGTCTATTTTCAGGGAAATGGTCAAGGATTGGTAGGTGCAATAGGTGCAATAGGATATGATTTCCATGATCATACTCTGGAACTTTTGAGTTATCGTAAAAAACCCAAATTTGGAAAAGAAAGAAAAATTTCTACTGAAAGTGTGAAAACTATGCAGGAAGAAACTTCTCCCAGCACATTTAACAGCTTTGACACTGAGAAAGGACGAATTTTAATTATGCCACATGGACCTGATCCTGTTTTTTATGGGATTCGGGGTGAGAATGTTCGTTCATTACTTCATGCTACCACGATTCTGAAAAGTGATGAAAAACTAGACGGTCACATGATTTTCAAATCTAATCAGGGAACTGGTGATCATTTGAAAAATGAGTTAAATTCTGAAAACATGAAGCCATACGCATCTGGAAAAATTACGGGCATTGTATCTAGTATTCCAAAAGCTGTCAGGGGAGGTCATGTATTTTTCAAAATTGTTTCTCAAAACCATGAGTTTTGGTGTGCTGTTTACAAACCTACAGGAATTTCAACTATTGCTTCAAATTTGATAAAAGGTGATAAAATATGTGTGGGGGGAGGGGTCAGAAAGGCATCAAAAAATTTCCCTCGAGTCATAAATCTGGAATTTCTTGATATCATTGCTCTTGAAAAAAATACCTCTACATCAAATCCCTATTGCAAGAAATGTCACAAGAAAATGAAGTCCAAAGGCAAGAATCAAGGATTTCAATGTGTTCGTTGTGGAAAAAAAGATTCAAAAAAGATTTTCAATGAAATTCCAAGAAAAATCCAAAAGCAACTTTATCTTCCAAAAATATCTGCGCATAGACACCTAACTAGACCATTACAACGTATTGGAATTGTTAACAATGTTACAGATTTCGATGAATCTCTTTCATGGTTTTGTGTTTATGGAAAGTAGATAGCGGGGAGTAGATTTGAACTACTGATTTGCGGGTTATGAGCCCGCCGGGATGACCTGACTTCCCCACCCCGCTGAAGATAAATGAAGTTTCAGCCGTATATACGCTTTATCAAATTCTTGAAAGTAATTAATATGATCTGAAAAGATTATCTTTTTGTGGATAAGAAAATTCAGATTATTGTTGTTGCAGTTGCCATAGTGTTCTCGGTATTTGTTTTAACTTCACCATCTGATCCAATTCCATTACCTGTACCCAATTCCAATTCTGAAAGTGATTTTGTAATTATTCTGGCTGAAAATCTCGACAAGCCTCGTGCCGTAGCTGTTTATGATGATAGGATTTTTGTTACTGAAAAGGATGGCCTGATTAGAGTAATTCAAAACAATGTTTTATTGGAATCCCCCCTAGCTGCATTGCGTCCTGCTGATGTGTTTGATGGCGGATTGTTGGGGATCGCATTGCATCCAAATTTTGCAGATAACCATTACATCTACGTGTTTTTGACATATCATGAAAACGGAAATCTGTGGAATAAGATTTTGAGAATAACTGAATCTGAGAATAAACTACAAGATGCAGAAACCATATTTGATCGGATTCCGGGCTCTTCTTTTACAAACGGCGGCTTTATCAAATTCGGACCTGATGAAAAACTGTATGTAGGTACGGGTACTATATCTGAGGCGTCTCATCTACCTCAAGATCTGAATTCATTATCTGGAAAAATTTTAAGACTCAATGATGACGGTTCTATTCCAAGCGATAATCCCTTTGACGGTTCGCCTGTTTATTCATTGGGACATAGAAATCCACAAGGAATGACCTGGGATGGTGATGGGAATATGTTTGCAGCAGAATTTGGACCTGAAAAAAATGATGAAATTAACTTAATTCAGCCTGGAAAAAACTACGGATGGCCTGAACAAGAATGCTCGGGGGGTGAAAGTTTTGAAAATGCCGTTCTTTGCTATGATCCAAGTATAGAACCTGGAGGTATTTTGTTTTATTCTGGAGATATTATTGATTTTGAATCTTCGTTCATAATGGCATCCATGAGATCTACTAATCTATACCAGTTGGATTTTGAAGAGGGATTAAGTTCTCAAAAATCCATTCTTAGTGGCATAGGACGTATTCGTGATGTGGTACAGGATACTGACGGAAGTCTTTATGTAATTACTTCTAATACTGATGGGAAGGGTTTTCCAGATAGTATGGATGATAAATTGCTGAGGATATTGAAATAAAATGCCTGACTCATCATTTTCCAAATTTTTTGAAAAATCTAGAAAAGATAGACTGGACATTGTTGCTAGCTTTGCAAGTTTAACTGGTGAAGAGTTAGATGTTTTACAAAGTGATGACGGGGGAGTTTCATTTGATAAAGCAGATAAGATGATTGAAAATGCAATTGGCACATTTACACTTCCGTTGGGAATTGCCACAAACTTTAAGATTAACGGAAAAGACTATGTCGTTCCAATGGTGATTGAAGAACCTTCTGTAATCGCAGCTGCGTCAAAAGGTGCAAAAGTAGCGCGAATAAAAGGCGGATTTGAAGTCTCAGCTGATGAGTCTTTTAGTATTGGCCAAATACAGATGTTAGATGTTGATGTTTCTTTCGCGATTCCACAAATCAAAAATCATTTAAACGAAATTCTTCTGCTAGCTAATTCCAAAAGTAATACCCTGTCAAAAATGGGCAAAGGTGCAAAAGAGATATCTTGCAAAGAGATTGACGCTCCGTCTGGAAAAATGCTCATTGTGGAGCTGTTAATTGACGTTGGCGATGCCATGGGTGCCAATGTCACCAATACTATGTGCGAAGCTGTTTCTCCTTTGATTGAAAAGATAACCGGAGGTAGAGCCCTGCTTCGAATACTGTCCAATTATTCTACTCGAAGACTTGTAAAAGCAAAGGCCGTATTTGAAAAAAATGCGGTTGGTGGAGAAAAAGTGGTTGATAATATTATTGCAGCATTTGAATTTGCCGATAATGATGTCTATCGTGCAGTCACTCACAATAAAGGTGTCATGAATGGAACTATTGCTGCAGCAAACGCAGTTGGTCAGGACAGTAGGGCTATAGAAGCTGCAGCAAACGCATATGCTGCAAAGTCTGGTAAATATCGCTCTCTAAGTAAATGGAGCAAAGATAATGATGGGAATCTGATAGGAACCTTGGAAATTCCTCTTTCGGTAGGCATTGTTGGTGGAATCGCAAATGTTCATTCTGTGGCTAAAGTCTGTGCAAAAATTCTTGGTGTTTCATCCGCACAGGAACTTGCATGTGTGATGGCAGCCACTGGCCTGGCTCAAAATTACAGTGCAATTAGAGCTCTTGCTACAGAAGGAATTCAAAAAGGGCACATGCGTCTACATGCCAGAAATCTGGCTGCAGCTGCAGGATCTGCTCCTGGACAAATAGATGAGATTGTCCAAAAAATGATTGAAGAAAAGAAAATTTCGCTTGACAGGGCTAAAGAATTACTTGAGCAAATTTAAACATGCTATTATATAGATAAAAAGTCGAAAAAAATTGAAAATGTCTGAAGTAAAGTTTGCTATTCCTAAAGGAAGCCTTGAGGCTGCCACTTTCAAATTGTTAGAAAGATCTTGGACAAAAGTAAATAGAAAAAACAGAACATACAGGGTATACCTGGATGATCCAAACATTGTTGTCAAGATGCTTCGTCCTCAAGAAATTCCAACTCTGGTAGCCGAAGGGCTGTATGATGTGGGAATTACAGGTAAAGATTGGGTTGGCGAAACAAATTCTGATGTTGAGCCTATCTTAGATTTAGAATATGGAAAGATCAGATTGGTTATCGCCTTTCCTGAAAAATATGGTTACAAGAATCTTGATGCGATGATTGCAGATTATGGAAAAAAGAAAAAAATACTGCGGATCTCTTCTGAATATCTTACCACTGCTTCTAACTTTTTAAAACAATGCAAATCCTACAAGAAATACTATGGTTCAAAAGATCCACTGATTGTAACTCCTTGGATGCGATTGGGAACTAACAAGAATGTACAGATTCATTTGTCATTTGGTGCAACTGAGGCAAAACCTCCTGAGGACGTCGATGCAATAATGGATGTCACGGAAACCGGTACTACTCTAAAGCAAAATAAGCTCAAGATTGTAGATGAGGTTCTTACGTCTACTGCTCACTTGATTGTGAACAAAAAGTCATTAAAGGATCCAAAAAAGCGTGAAAAAATATTTGACATTGTAACGTTAATGAAAGGTGCAGTTCACGGCAGAAAGTTTTTACACATTTATCTTAATGTTGAAGAAAAAAACTTAAAGAAACTTTTGACGCAGATGCCTTCTCTCAAGAAACCTACGATAAGTCCACTAAGCGAACAAGGGTGGTTTGGAGTAAACACAGTCATAAGAAAAGAGGAATTTCACAAACTTATTCCTAATCTGAGGAGAATTGCTCAGGGTCTTGTGGTTCATGAACCTAGACAAATACTTGAACTTGAGGAGATAAAGCGTGACGAAGAAAATTGATGAGAATAATCAAAATAAATAACATTCAAAAGTTTGCTACACAAATTCTTCCTAAACCATCCCAAAATAGCAAAACAATAGTTGAATCTATTCTCAAAAATGTTCAAAAAAATGGAGATGTCGCAATCAGAAAATATGAAAAAAAGTTTACTGGTGCAAATATTTCATCGTTACGTGTATCTAAAATGGAAATAAAAAATGCATATTCAAAAGTTTCAAAAACTGAACTTGATGCATTACGTTTGGCAAAATCTAGACTTGCAAAAACCGAATCTAGGATCAAATCCCTGTTGAAAGATATTTCAATAAACAATGATGGAATAAAAATCTCTAAAAAATTCATTCCTATAGAAAATGTGGGATGTTATGTTCCAGGCGGTCTGGCAAGATATCCTAGCTCCGTAATCATGTCTGTGGTTCCGGCAAAAATTGCAGGTGTAAAAAGAATTGTCGTAGTATCTCCTCCAAATTCTGATGGAAAGATTGATCCGTTGACTATTGTCACTGCAGATATCTGTGGTGCTGATGAAATTTACAAAACAGGTGGCGTACAATCAATTGCTGCATTATCATTTGGCAGCAAAAGTATTCCTAAGGTTGACAAAATTGTTGGTCCGGGCGGAGCATTTGTAACTGCCGCTAAATCCATCGTATGTGTTCGGACTGGAATTGACATGCTTGCGGGTCCTACTGAATTGGGAATCATAGCTGACAGTTCTGCCAATCCAAAATTCATCGCGTTAGATCTAATTTCCCAAGCTGAGCACAGTAATGATACTTTTTGTTATTTAATTACAACTTCTGAAAAGCTTGCTAAGTCAGTCAACGATATACTTTCTGAATTAATTCCAAATGTTGAAAGAAATGCTTTTGTTAAAACGAGCTTAAAAAACAATGGGTTTATTGGAATCTGTAAGAACCGTTTTACCATGATAAAAATTGCCAATATTTTGGCTCCTGAACACCTGCAAATAATGACCAAAAACCCTAAATCCCTTGCCGCAAAAATTGTCTCTCCCGGACTTGTACTGTTAGGAGATGACACTCCCTCATCTGCCAGTGATTATATTTTAGGCTCAAATCACGTTCTTCCTACTAACGGATTTGGAAAAATTAGAGGCTCATTGTCTGCTCTGGATTTTGTTAAGATTAGCACTGAAGTGACTTCCTCCAAATCCTCATTATCTAAAATTTCAAAATATATCAAAGTCTTGACAAAAGCCGAAGGACTTTCTAATCATTATGAGGCAGTAAGGGGCAGATTGGAATGAATGAAGGCTGGTTTGAAGAAAAAACAGAAAAGATTTCGTCAATTGGCGGTTATCAAAAACCTGAACTAATTCAAGATTCGGTGAAGCTTGATTCAAATGAGAACTATGTCATTTCAAAACAATTTCAAAACGATATAATTTCATCTGCAAGAAGAACTTCTGACATAAGGGAATATCCGCTTGGTGGAGTTGAGCGGTTAATCCGCATGATATCCAAATTTATCAAAATGCCTTCTTCAATGATTGGAATCGGTAATGGCTCTGATCAAATTTTAGATCTAATTCTTTCAAATTTTGCATCAAAGGAAACCACAATCCTTACTTCCAAACCTACGTTTGGGTTTTTCGAAGAACGTTGTAAGCTTTATGGCATACCGCTAATTGCGATCCTCTTTTCCAATGATATGAAATTAGATGTTGAAGATTTTATAACACAATCTAAAAATGCCGATATTCTCTATCTTGATTCCCCTAACAATCCCACAGGATTCCAATTTCCAAAAAACGAACTTCAAAAACTTGTCAAATCTTTCAACGGTCTTGTGATAATTGATGAGGCTTATGGTGAATTTAGTGAATATTCTTTCTCACAGATGGTCAAAACTTGTAAAAATTTGATAGTAGTTCAAACTCTTTCAAAATCATTTGGTTTGGCAGGTCTGAGGTTGGGATACTTTATTGCAAATACAAAATTCACTGATGCATTTATGAATGTAATACAATATCCGTATCCTGTTAGTACCCTCACTATAGAATCTGGAATTCAAGCTCTGGAAAAATCGAATCTAATGAAAGATACAGTTGATATCATCAAAATTGAGAGAAAAAGAATTATTGAAACTTTACAGAAATATAACACCTTTGAAGTCTTTGATTCTAAGGCTAATTTCGTACTTTTTGACGCCCAGGGTTCATACAAACGTGTCTATTCCGCACTTGCTGAACAAGGAATTTCAATTCGTAAGCTAGGCAAAATCGGTGATCATAAGGGATGTCTAAGGGTGACTGTTGGAACCAAGGAAATGAATTCAAAATTCTTATTGGCCATTCGTGATTTACTAGGATGACTCTAACAAAACAATCTGATGGAATTTTTGTAGATGATTCTAGAATTCATATGCTAAATGAAATAGATGCTATAATTTTTGATTGTGATGGTGTTTTAATTGATATCACAAAATCATATGATCTGGCAATAATTAAAACAACTCGGCATGTCTTGGAAAACTTTGCAAAAATTGACGATGCGATCGATGTGGACTTTAAAATCATCGATGGATTCAAATCCACTGGAGGATTTAACGATGAAGTTGATTTGGCATATGCGGCAATAATCTCTTTGGTTGCCGCAAAAAAACTGAAAAAAGATCAGACAACCTTTATTTTTAATGTGATCGGTAATTCTAACTCTAGCGGCATTGTCTCTGTAGAAAAATATGTTGAAAATTTAGTCGATGTTTCAAATATTAAAAAGATACTGTCTTATCCCGGACCGCATGATCAAAATCCACTATATAGAATATTTGATCAATTTTTTTATGGACCTGAACTATATCAGAAATTATTTAAAAATACTTCAAAATTTTCCGAACCCGGATTAATTGAACAAGACGATGTAATCCTAAACTATCCCTTAATTGAAAAATTGCAAAAAAAGTTTAATTCCAAAATTGCAATGGTGACTGGCAGAGGCAAAGAATCTGTACGTTATTCATTAAAAGAAATGTTGGAAACATTTGACTTGAAGAATTCCGTATTCCTTGAAGATGAATCCCGGGAACTTGCAAAACCTAATCCTAAACCCCTGTTGGATTCCATCAAAGGTATGAGCAGCGCTTCAACCCTATACGTTGGTGATTCTATGGAGGATTTCATAATGGCAAAAAGGGTAACTGAATTGGGTCACAAAACTGTTTTTTGCGGAATTATAGGCACTAGTAAAAACCCCCTGGAAAAATTAGATCTATTTGAACAAAATAACGCTATTTTGGTGCTTGATTCAATCCATCTGCTCCCAAAGGTATTAAATTTAGAATGATGAAGATCTGATAATCTGTGAGATTTATGGCATCAAGAAAGGCATCAATTAAGCGAAACACCAAGGAAACCAGCGTTTCAGTATCTGTAAATCTGGATGGTATTGGAAAAACGTCAATAAAAACCGGAATTAATTTCCTTGATCACCTGATCGTGTCTTTTGGAAAGCACAGCATGATGGATCTTAATGTTGATGCAAAATCTAATGATGGAATTGAACATCATCTCATTGAAGACACAGCTATCACAATAGGTCAAACCATTGACAAGGCCTTGAGCTCTAGAAGTGGAATTACTAGGTTTAGCTATGCATCTGTCCCGATGGATGAGTCTGTTGCTGAGGCTTCAATTGATCTAGTTAAACGACCATATTGGAAATTGACTCTCTTGGTTAAACGAAATAAAATTGAAGATGTCTCCAAAGAAGATCTTGAGCACTTTTTTCAATCATTATTGCAAAATCTAAACTGCTGTATTCACTTGACTGTAAAGTATGGGGACAATGATCACCACAAAGTTGAAGCAGCCATAAAATCTCTTGCGGTTGCATTAAGAAATGCAGCTTCCATGGATAAAAAGCAAAAAGGAATTCCTAGCACAAAAGGTTCAATGTGATGGTCAGCGTTGCAATTTTTGATTATGGGGCAGGAAACATTTTTAGCTTGAAAAATTCCCTTGAAAAAGTTGGAGCTGCAGTTGATGTGATAACCACATTTGACAATCCCAACATCTATTCTGGTTTGCTTCTTCCTGGGGTTGGTAACTTTGATCCTGCTATGAATAGCATTAGGAATTTTTCTAAAACTCAAATCAAAGACTATGTGGGCGACATGCCTGTTCTTGGGATCTGTCTTGGCATGGAAATGTTTTTTGAAAAAAGTGAGGAGGGAAAAGAACTAGGTCTCAATGTTATTGATGGCGAAGTGATTATACTCCCTTCATCCTTGAAGGTACCTCACATGGGGTGGAATAATCTTGAAATTAAAAAGCCAGGAAAAATTCTTCAAGGCATTGAAGATGGTTCCTGGGCATATTTTGTTCATTCATACAGAGTCAAACCAAATTCTAGTGATGTCATTACTGCGGAATCTGACTATGGAATCAAGGTTCCAGCCGTAGTTGAACATGAGAATTTTTTTGGAACTCAGTTTCATCCAGAAAAATCTAGTACTGCTGGTAAAATCATGCTGGAAAATTTTCTCAATGAGTGTAAAAAATGAAAATAATTCCTGCTATTGATTTAATGAGTGGGCAAGTTGTTAGACTGTACAAGGGTGATCCTGGTCAAAAAACAGTATACAGTGATGATCCTGTAGGTGTTGCAAAACAATGGGAAGTAGAGGGTGCAGATTTTCTTCATTTGGTTGATTTGGATGCTACTCTTGGAACAGGATCAAACCTTGCCGTTGTAAAAAAAATCCTTACTGCCGTATCCATTCCGGTGGAAGTTGCCGGTGGATTAAGAAGCAGATCGCTGGTTCTGGAAGCAGCAAAACTCTCTGAACGTATAGTCTTGGGAACTTTGGCTTTCAAGGATAAATCATTACTCAAATCATTACTATCTGAACTAGGACCAAAAAAAATTGTGATATCCGTAGATCATAAAGATGGTGAAATTGTAATTAATGGTTGGCAAAAAGATACTGGAATCAAATTAATTCCTGCCATGAATGAGTTTCTTGATATGGGATTCACTGAATTCTTACTGACAAATGTCAGTCATGATGGAACACTTGAGGGGCCTGATTTGGAATTCTTAGAACAAGCGTGTATCTTGTCAAATGCAAATGTCATTGCCAGTGGAGGAATATCTAACATAAACGATGTTAAGAATGTGAAAGAAAAAAATCCTTTTGGGGTGATTCTTGGAAAGGCAATGTATGAGAACAAAGTTTCAATTGAGGATGCAAAAAAATTATCATGACTCTGACAAAAAGAATCATTCCCTGTCTTGATGTAAAGAATGGTCGGGTAGTGAAGGGACTTCATTTTGAATCCATCAAAGATGCAGGAGATCCGGTGGAGCTTGCACAAAAATATAGCAATGAAGGGGCAGATGAACTAGTTTTTTTGGATATTTCTGCATCTGATGAACAGAGAAAAACAATCAAGGACTTGGTTAGAAAAGTTGCTTCTGTAATTGACATTCCGTTTACAGTAGGTGGTGGAGTCAAATCTCTGGAAGATGCAAGAAATATTTTGCTAAATGGTGCCGACAAGGTGGGGATAAACACAGGTGCTATAAAAAATTCTAAAATAATTACCGAACTGATGGAATTATTTGGTAGGCAATGCGTTGTAGTTGCAATTGATGCCAAAAAAAATTATCTCATCAAAGAAAATGTGATTGTGTTTTCAGAAAATGACAAAAAATTCTGGTTTGAAGTCTTCGTTTATGGTGGAAAAGAAGGAACTGGAATTGATGCCGTTTTATGGGCGAAAAAAGTAGACAAACTAGGTGCTGGAGAAATTCTACTTACCAGTATTGACAAAGATGGCACAAAAGATGGCTATGACGTCTTACTAACAAAATCTATTGTTGACTCTGTATCCATTCCTGTAATTGCGTCAGGTGGATGTGGAAAGCCTGATGACATGGTTGACGTGTTTAGAGAATCCGATGTTGATGCTGCGCTTGCCGCATCCATCTTCCATTATCAAACTCATGGAGTTAAAGGCGTTAAATCATATCTTAAGGAGAAAAAAATCCCTGTAAGATTATAATATCTTATTTACAAATCAATGGCATGAACAAATCAATTGACGACATAGATTTTGAAAAAAGTGGCGGCCTGGTCCCTGTAATTGTTCAGGATGTAAACACCAAAGATATTCTAACATTGGCATATTCAAACAAAGAATCACTAGAACTTGCAAAAAAAACTGGTAACTCTTGGTTTTGGAGTCGTTCAAGAAATAAACTCTGGATGAAGGGAGAAGAGTCTGGTAATACTCAAAAGATCAAAGAAATATTGGTTGACTGTGATTCTGATGCAATAATTTACCTTGTAGAGCCTTCTGGACCTGCTTGTCATACTGGTGAAAAAGTTTGCTTTTACAACAATTTAGAATAAGTTAGCATACTGACTTGTAATTGTCTTCGTCTCCGGGAAGAATTTCATCTGTTATCTTGAATTTCAAGTTTGCATAGTCTGTACCTCTGAACACCACAGTCCAGCTACCTACAATGTCATCTATTTCGCAGATGCCTTTTGTTTTTGAGATCTGAGGCTGGAGGTAATAGTTAAACGCGTTATTCTTTGTACCGTCAAATGGAACTGTTAGGTATACTGAGTTGTGTGTATAGTTAAGTGGTCTAAGGAACGCAACTTGTCCTTTCTCATCATGCTTTAGATCTCCAATAACTAGAAATATTTTTTCACCAACGATGTATTGACTTCGATCAATTTGGAAAGGTCCTGACGTGATCCACTCTCTTTCCTTTGGCGCATATTCCTTTTCTATGTTGATTTTTTCAATCTCATCTAGTTTTGCTTGAATTTCTGGAGAAATTGCTTCATCCGAATCCAATTCTCTACCTTGCATGGTTTCTATCTCTATGGTATCTAACTCTTGATTAAATCCAAAAACCACACCCAAAACTGCCACAACTGTGATTCCCACAAAAATTCCAATCTTTGTACCTCTCTTCATGTGATGATTTTTTTTAAAATCTCTAAAAAACTTACTTATTTCTGAAAAATTTACACAATTTCATTCTTTCACTGTATTTCTCTCTGAAATATGTGATCTTATAGCATTTCCTTGTCAGCAACTAAGTATTTTTAGTATATTTTTATCTAATAAAATTAAGTGTTGCTTAACTTGATATTAGGATTTTTTATTTGTATTATTAAGGGAATAACTGATCTTGACTAGAACATCATTACAATGTAGAGAATGCAAAAAAGAATATGATACAGCTTTCAAGTATGTGTGTGAGGAGTGTTTTGGACCTCTTGACGTAAAATATGATTTTCCCACAATTACAAAAAATACGTTTGCCAATCGTGAACATACCTACTGGAGATATTTTGAATTACTGCCAATAGAGAGCAAATCCAACATAGTTAGTATTGGCGCTGGAATGACTCCCCTTATCAGGGCTGAGAACCTTGGAAAGAAATTAGGATTAAACAACCTCTACATAAAAAATGATTCTGTAAATCCAACGTTTTCGTTCAAGGATAGGCCAGCAGGAGTTGCAATATCCAAGGCAAAGGAGCTTGGATTATCATCTGTTGGTTGTGCATCTACAGGAAACTTGGCATCCGCAACTGCTGCACATGCGGCTAAAGCTGGATTGCCATGCCATGTATTTGCACCAAGTAACATTGAGGTGGCAAAGATTGCACAGGCATTGTCCTACGGTGCTAACTATATTGCAGTTGATGGAACATACGATGATGCAAATAGGATAGCTGCACAAATTGGTGACAGCAAAGGAATTGGAATAGTGAACATCAACATGCGTTCGCATTACGTTGAGGGTTCTAAGACGTTCTCCTTTGAAGTGGCCGAACAGCTTGACTGGCAAGTTCCTGATCAATTAATTGTCCCAGTGGGGAGCGGTGCAATGCTTAACGCGATTTGCAAGGGATTTGAGGAACTGCAAAACGTCTCATTACTTGATGACGTTTCAAACATGCACATGATTGCAGCACAGCCTCATGGATGCGCACCTATTGTTGATGCGTTTAAGAAAAACAACAGAGAAGTCATTCCAGTTGAGAATCCTGACACCGTAGCAAAAAGTTTAGCCATTGGTGATCCTGGTGATGGCAGATATGTCCTAAAACGATTGCAACAGTACAATGGGTTTGCAGAGGAATGCAATAACAAGGAAATCCTCGATGCAATTTTACTGCTTGCGCAAACTGAAGGGGTATTCACAGAGCCTGCAGGCGGAGTCTCAATATCAATTCTTCAAAAAATGGTAGAACAGGGAAAGATCGATGCAAATGACAAGGTGGTATGCTATGTTACCGGCAATGGACTGAAGGCGACTGAATCAATAATGGAAGTCTTGCAGAAACCTAAGGTACTGAAGGCAGATGTGGGCGAAATATCGGCGGTAGTGAACTGATGCCAAATATCACATTTACAATTCCATCTGTACTTAATTCGAGTGGAGGAGAAAAAAAGACAGATGTTTCAGCTGATTCTCTGATTGACGCATTTGCAAAAATCTCAGAAATCATGGGTGATGATTTCAAACGTAGAGTATTGGAAGGGGACGGAACTCCGCGTTCTTTGATTAACATATACATCAACGGAAAGAATGCAAAATTCTCTGATGGCATGAAAACTGTCTTGAAAGACGGTGATGAAATTTACATTTTACCTGCAGTGGCTGGCGGTTCTGAAGAATTATCCGCAAAAGAACTTGACAGGTTTTCACGGCAAGTAATGCTTGAGGAAATTGGTTATAAGGGGCAGCTAAAATTAAAAAATTCCAAGGTATGTGTTGTGGGTACTGGGGGATTGGGAAATCCGATTACTTCCAGGTTAGCTGCAATGGGTGTGGGAACTTTACGTATTGTTGATCGGGATGTAATCGAGCTATCGAATTTACACAGGCAGACAATGTTTGATGGGGATGATGTGGGTCAGGTTAAGGTGGAAGTGGCTGAAAAAAAATTACAGAAACTAAATCCTGATTGTAAAATTGAGGCTCTGGCTGTTTCTGTCAATGACTATACCGCATTGGAAGTCGTTGAAGGCTGTGATGTCGTAATTGATGCCCTTGACAGTGTTAATGCCAGATACGCGTTGAATAAGGCGTGTGTAAAGTTTGGCATTCCTTTTGTTACCGGAGCTGCCGTAGGAGTGTCAGGACAAGCATTTACGGTTTTGCCAAAACAAAGTGCATGCTACTATTGCATGTTTCCTGAATTGGATGAGGATACGATGCCTACGTGCAGTATTGAGGGTGTACATCCGTCAATACTCTCCATTGTTGGAGGAATTGAAGTTGCCGAGGCAGTAAAAGTCATCATTGGAAAAAAACCGAGTTTGTCTGAAAGAATACTTCATATTGATCTGGAAAATCTTGACTTTAACAGTACTAGGACATTCAGAGCTGAAGAATGTCCAATCTGCGGAACTGGGCATCTCGAGGTCATTCCTAAAGAAGAACTAATCTTAGAAGAACTGTGTGGCAGAAACAGGGGAAAGCGTACGTATTCTATCACCCCTACTGAAACATTTGATCTTGATGCAGGTGCTGTAACTGCTGTTGCAAAGGAAAAAGGATTCATTGTGGAAAATCAAGGCAGCTTGGGATTATCCATGAGAACTGATGAATTATCTGTAAGCTTTATGAAGAAAGGTTCTGCTGTGGTTGTAGGGGCAAAAGACGAGCCTGATGCAATTTCATTATACAAAAGTCTGCTGATAAAAGAGATCAAGGCATGAAATAGCCTGTAATAATTTTAATAATTACTGACAAAACTTAAAAAATATGCAGAT
Organism: Candidatus Nitrosopumilus sp.; assembly: GCA_029263475.1. Lineage (GTDB taxonomy): Archaea > Thermoproteota > Nitrososphaeria > Nitrososphaerales > Nitrosopumilaceae > Nitrosopumilus. The sequence continues at coordinate 26,585 of JAJCXK010000031.1, read as the reverse complement.
CAAATATGACTTTATGAGATAAAACACGCTTATTACTATGATATAATGTAAAAATTTAATCAATATTCCAAATAAAATAAAAGAATTATAAAAAATACGTTAATTGTGGACAATTCGTTCATTAGCCTTTTATACTATTTTCTAACAAAAATATCAATAACATGAATAACGAAATAGGACGTAAAATAACTAGTCTTACATTAATGACAATTATGTTAGCAGGCGGTATGGTTATCGCTGCTCCATCTATGATGCCAGCAGCACATGCAGCCAACGCTAACCTATTTGTTTCCGCAGAAAACTCACAGTTCGACAATTACATGTCAGGACCTCAAGTAATTGAGGTCGTTGTAATCGATTCTGATATCTCTGATACTGACGAGGGTAAAGGTGAACCAGATGTTACCGTAAACGGCAAAGACCTGAGAATGGTACAAGCAGTAGATGGTAACTGGTATGCATACTTTGCAGATAGAACTATGGCTTCAACAGCAGATGCAACTTCCACAGGAACTGCAGGTGTTGGTTTGGACTATGGTGCATTCTGTTCAGCAGCAACAGCTGGTGCAATCATTACCGATCAGTCAGCAATTACAGCAGGAACTCTAATTGGTTTTGGTGACACCTCTGGTGTTATAGTAAATGAAGCAGTTGGTGGAGCTGGAGCACTTGATTCAACTTGTGCAAAAGCTGCAGGAACTAATGCATTTTCTACAGCCTCAATCAATAATGTTGTAAGAGAAGCAAAACAGCCAAATGCTAATAGTGTCGCTAATCCTGGCACTGCATCAACTAGTGCTGGACAAATTGGTATTGAAGCAAATTCATGGCCATTTATCCAACTCTATCCATTGAATCCAACCGGTAACGTCGTTGTACAGTACAACAAAGGTGGTGGTGTTCAAACAACAACACTAACTTTTGATACTGTAGATCACTTAGCCGGTACAAGTCTAGATAGAACCGTATTCCCACAAAGTGCCGAAATCCATGCAACCATCACTGATCTTTGGTTAAACATAGATCCAACTGATGAGGATTCATGGACTTGGAACACTGTAACTGGAGATGCATACTATCAGATCTTCGATGAAAATGGTGGTCAACCTGCAGCTGGAGAACAAGCAACAAACTTCGACTTAACATCCGCACAAAAGTCATCTTTGATGTGTGAGGACAACTGTACTTTGTTGATCAATACTGATCAACAAGGCACAGGAACTAATGTCTTAAACGTTAAAGACAATGCCGACGTACAATATGACGTTGTCACCGCTTCAGATCCTACAACAGTTTCAACTACAGTTGTTGGATTTACTACCACATTGGTAGCTGGTACAGTACCTGTAACCGTGACTGAACTGGGTCCAAACAGTGGTGTATTCGGAACGTATGATGAGGATGATAATTCAGTGTTGTTTATTAATAGTGCAGCAAACAGAGGCACATCAGCAACTATCGATTATAATGAAACTGCAAAAACTATCCTAGTTGGACACGAATTTGCTACTGTAGACATCCAGCCATTAGATGACGAATGGAACTCTGGTGAAGAGATTCCTGTAGTTATCACTGACGGTGATGCAAACAGAAACAGCAGAGGCGATGAAGACTTGGACTTGAATAATGTGTCTATTGACCTGATCCCTTCTTTGAGTACTGGTGATCCTTTCACTTTAGGTGAGGGAACAACCACTCCTCAAGTTGCATATCTTACTGCCACCGGTGGTGCTGGTAACGTTGCAGCAGGAGCAGGAGCAATAACCGCAGCAACCGCTGCAGTGGACAAATTCAGTGAAAGAGCAATTGTCACACCAACACCTCCAGTGGGAACTAACGGAATCTTAATTGATTACGCTACAACCGCTGCAGACTTACAAAATACCGTTAGTGCCGTTGCAGGAGCAGGCGTAGTAGCTGGCTTCCATGGCTTTAACTTGATTAACCTAGATGTCAGAGGCCTTACCACTGGTACGGTCAATGTCTACCTAGTTGATCAACCTGGAGATATTCTAACTACTGCTGGTGGTCATACGATCCCAACAGCAATTGGAGCTGGTCAACCAGCCACAACGACGCTAACAACATTAGCTACCGGTGTGTCAAACCAGGGTATTAACAACTTAGGCGCTGCTGTCAGTACTGCATTAGCAGGAATTACCGGTACAAACAATGTGGGTTTACTCATTGAGTTTACTACCGCTACTGCTGTAGCTGATACTGCAGCAAGTTCAGCCTTTGTCGCAGACTTCTTCTCTTATGGATTTTCCAATTCTGGTGAGGTTGCCAGCGAAAGAATCGCTAACCAAATTATCAGAATAGAGGCAGAAGAAAGCGGTGATAATACTGGTGTCTTTGAAGGTTCACTTGAATATGTAATGGTCAATCAATTAAACATCTTAGATGTTACAACATACACTGGTCTAACCACAGTCGCAAATGATCCTGGATTCATCGTAATCGAGGATCTAACCGATGAGGATTCACCAAGAGTCAACTATAACGACTTAGGTGCAGACGGTGTCACTACTCAGGTAGCTGACCAAGAAGAGGCTCCAAGCCACTCCGGTGTTGTGTCATTTGATAATGACAATTACAAAGTTGCCGATACTGTAACAATTACTCTAGAAGACTTAGATCTAAACGTAGATTCTGATCTCATCGAAATCTATACCGTTGTAACTGATGTTAATGATCCGTCATTTGACGCAGTAGGTGTAAACGCAGTCGTCACAGTACCATTATCATTTGGTAACTTGGGAAGATTGTTAGACATTACATTCGATGATGTGCAATGGAAATCTCCACAAAACCAGGGTACCGACTTAGTCGGCGCAGCAGGATCAGATTGTGAAAGCGATCTTACTGGTGCATTTAACCTCGGACTAAGTAACACCGGATTTACTCTGGTTGAAACTGGTTCAGAAACTGGTACGTTTATCGGTGATTTCCAAATCCCTGATAGATGGTGTAGAGATCAAACCGTTAACACTACCGCAGACGACTCTGAAACAACCACTGGTCTAGATCTAGAGGTCAACTATGTTGACTTTAGAGATGCCTCTGGTGAAATCATTGAAGTTGGTGATAGTGCCGGTGTCCGTGCAAATACAGGATCAATCAGTCTAGATAGAACCGTATACCCAGTACCATTTGGTGTACCTTCCGACTTTGGATCTCCAACTGTTACATCGCCAGATAACAGATCCATCTTCGCAATACACTCAACTGGTATTACTGGCGCAAACACCATCTCCACTGGAGGCAGCTTTATCGCAACTGGTGACTTGACTGTTCACATAAGAGTCAACGATCCAGACTTTGATACATCTGCAACTGGTGAGGATATAATTGCAACAAACACTGCTGCTAATCCTGTAGGACCTGTCAAACTCTCTGTTATCAGAGGTTCTGACACAGTCGTATTGGGCTATGCAGGTGGTGCAAATGTAGTTGAAGGTGTAATCGATGTTGGTAATAATGCTGTAAGAGATACTGCCACTGGTACTGTTTTCTTTAATGATCTCAATGCCGATGGTGCACGTAATCCTGATGGTGTAGATGGAACCGCTGGAACCGCTGATGATGAACAATTAATTCGTCAGTTCGGTCCAATCGATGAAATCGCACCAGATGCCGGTATCTTCGAGATTGATATCCCACTCAGATATACTGATGGTCCAGCAGACGCAAAATGTTCACAGTCAGGAAAAGCAACAACTGATTACACTCCAATCAATGGAGCCGCAGATGGTGCTACTAATGCTGTAACAGACAGATTTGACATTCCAGGCGCAAGCGGTAATTCATACTGTATCTTGCAAGGAGATATTCTCCAAGTACAATACACTGATCCAGCCGATGCATCAGGTGATGTCAACACTGTAACTGATTCTGCTACCTTTGATCTAAGAAATGGTGTACTACAATCAGACAAATCCGTTTACCTTATTGGTGGTGACATGATCTTGACCCTCATTGAACCAGATTTCGATCTGGACAATGATCAGGCTGAGACCTACTCACTGAACCTAATCGAATGGGACTCAGACGCGGCAACTACTACCATGGGTAGTAGAGCACTAACTGCTGCAGATATAGCCGCATTCGATCCAGAACCCTCTGACTTTAGAGAAACAGGTGACAGCACTGGTATCTTCCAGATTGTCATCGAAGTCCCTGAAGTTCTCAGTGGTGATAGGTTAGAAAGAGGAGAAGAAATTGTCCTCGAGTATACCGATTGGGGTCCATCCGGATCTGACTTTGTAGGTGATGAAGATGAGGACGTAAATGTCACAGTCTTTACATCAAACTTCGGAGCAACTGTTGAACTTGACCAAAAAGTCTACTCATGGGCCGACAAGGTCTACATTACCGTAGTCGCACCAGATCACAACTTTGACAGTGATCTAGTTGATGAGATTGGAAACTCTGATTTGGACCCACTAAAGGTCTCAACCAGAGGATTTGATCTTGACAACTACAAACTCGTCGAAACTGGTACTGACACAGGCATCTTCACTGGTGAGGTTATTCTTACCGGATTTACACACGATGCTGACGGTGACGGTACAAATGATATTACGGTATCATCTGCAACCGGAGCAGGACCAACTGATGGTAAACTACCAACTGACGATGATGACGGACTAACAGTCTCCTTTGAATTTTCAGAGGATGAAACTGTAGTCGGCTCAGCACTTATCAGATGGAACATCGGTGAGACCCAATGGCTTGAAGCAAGTTATCCAGCAAGTGGAACAGGTGTTGTAAGAATTATTGATCCAGACATGAACTTAGATCCAGAAGCAGTCGACAACTTCGATGTCGATGTGTGGTCTGACTCCGATGCCGGAGGTATTGACCTTACTGTAACTGAGACTAATGAGGCAACCGGAATATTCGAGGGCACTGTGTTCTTCACAGTCGCTGATGAATCCTCTGGTCACAGACTCAGAGTCGCAGAAGGTGACACTGTCACCGCAGAATACGAGGATAATACATTACCAGATCCGTACACAACTGCAGATGAACTTGATATTACTGCCACTTCACTAATCGGCACTGTAGTACCACCTCTCGAGAGAGCACCAGCTGCTAGCTTGAAAACCGTTGATGCATTCGGTAACAGCTTAGATTCTGTTTCCGTTGACCAACAGGTACAAATCAGCGCTGACTTAGCAAATGGTCAGGATAGAGAGCAAACATTTGCATACTTGGTACAGATTCAAGACGGTAACGGTGTTACAGTATCACTAGCATGGATTACAGGTTCACTATCTGCTGGTCAATCATTCAGCCCGGCATTATCATGGATCCCAACTGAAGCAGGAACTTACACAGCGACTGCATTCGTATGGGAATCTGTAGATAATCCAACGGCTTTATCACCACCAGTTAGCACAACTATAACTGTACAATAAGTAAGAAACTAGTTCTAATTTTCCTTTTTTTCTTTTTTTTGAATACCTCTTAACGTGAGTTATGAACGATTTTTTCAGAAGCAATATCTAGGAGAAGATTGGAAACTAGTTGAATTGAAGTTTCAGGCTTTGCTTTCCGTCCTGATTGCCCTTTTGTTTGTAGGCGTCTCGAGTTCGTATTCAGAAGGACTTGAACTGTTTACAAACAGCAAGGTCTATTCCCCTGAACACAACCTGCAAATTTATGGCAAGGGATTGCCTGAAGAGAATCTTATCATACGAATCTTTGCTCCTGATGAATCAATAGCAAAGTTTGATCAGTTGACGACTGATTCTGATGGTTCGTTTAACTATGACTTGCTTACCTGGCCAGATCCCTCTACAAACTTTCCATATGGAACGTATGCAGTTGAAGTAATTAGTACGGCACAAAACGGAATCTCTGAAAAAATTGACATAAAGTTTTCATCAACCACCGAACTGCTTGATGTGCCAGTTGAAAGGCATGTCAATACCTTGGTCTTTGCACCTGAAACCGCTGCAATCGGTCAGTCCCTCAGGGTTTTTGTACAGACGACAAGCGACGGCCTATTGATTGGAAATAAGCCGTCTGAATTGTTGGAAACTACACACGTGCATCTACCATCTGGAATTTCTGTTCCATTGTCAAAATCTTTTGAGACGTTGCATCAGGGCTTGTATTATGTGGATTACATTCCAGTTGAAGAAGGAACCCACGTATTTCATGTGGTCGCGTTTAGTCAGGGAACCACCTCGCACGGTTCGGCTGCGACTGTTGTATTGAGTCAGGATTTGGGAGGAATTTCTGAGCAAATAATCGATCTAAATTTTGTTTTGAGTGAAACGTCCAGAGAACTTGACATTCTAAAATTAGAAATTGAGGGATTCGATAACACTTTGGATGAGGCCAGTGGCAAAATTGACGAGAGTATCGGTACCATCTCTACATCTGTAAAATTTATCAGCGAAGCCTCGTCTCAGCTTAACTCTTTGCTGTTTCCTATCATCGCATCTATAGGAATTATCGTTGCACTGCAAATTGCAATTCTTGCTAGAAGAAGATAGTTATAATAATGCATGAAAACAGAACTAGACAATGCCCAAGGTGGCTATTTTTATTTTCATGTTCTTCCTTCTTCCTTCTTCAATGCTGACTAGTTCACATGCCTTCGTTTCTGCTGATCTGATTGATGCCGATGACGTTGAAAATCTATTAAATTTTGGTTCAGATATTGTCAAAATTGATTCTGATTTTTTTACTGAGAATGATTATAAGAGATATTTGATTTTTGGAACCAATTCACAAGACAATGATTATCTGAAAACCAACTCCTTGTATCACGTAAATTCGGATGCTGGTTTTTTTTCTGTATCCGTTCTTTCTGAAAAATCTGCATCCGGTCTAGTTTTGCAGGGATATCATGTAGTTGAAGATTTCAAATTGGACTTTCATTCATCTGATGATGATGAAATACAAGATGCATCCAAAATTGGTCATATCACCGGTTCGAGTCTGGCCAAAAGCAAGTATGGTGCATCGGGAAACGGTACGGTGATTGCAATAGTGGATACGGGAGTTGACTTTTCAAATCCTGACATTCAGCATTCTCTTGCAAGGGATGATCTCAATCATCCTATCATGCTTGATCCAGACGGACAAGGAATAATATTGACAAACGCGACCTTTTTTGCATTCATTGATGAAAATGAGGTTATTCGAAATTACAGCAAGCCCATCCCGTCCCATATGACGTCTTCGGCATACGTGACGCGTGACGGGGTATTTCTTGATGTGTCTCAAGGCGGCAAGGGCAGCGAAATCCCGATTTATAATTCATTTTTCCCACAACTTGGAAACTCAATAACTTTCAACGGCACATTAGACAGGGATATGAAAATTGGCGATGATAATAGGAATTACATAAAATCAAAAAGCGGCGTGTATCACCTGGGCGTGATATATCAAGGTGGACTGCAAGGTTCCATGGCCCGAATACAGGTGGTACCTGTTCTCTTGGTTGATTCTTTCTTGCCTGGAGTTTACGATACCCTGATTCCTGATCTTAGCACTTCTTGGGAGGACTATACCAGATTCGACTTAAAGTCTGGTGAGGAAGCAAATTATGATTTTGATTTTACCGATGAGGAACCAATCGTGTTGGGAAGTGGAAACGAGTTTCTTGTTTATGACTCTAATGGTGATGGAAAAAATGATTACAGTGCAGGAACGTTTGGCGCGCAAGTTTTGGATGTGTATGGGGTTATCAAAAATAATTTTACCGAAATCGACCCGTCGCTAAATGCAATTAATGGAACGTTGTTACCTGCACTAGATCCCGATGGCCAGTTCTTTGGACTGATGACTGACTTCATGGGTCATGGTACTTCCAGTGCCGCATCGATTACCTCGCGCGGTCAGGAAACTTACGACATTTACAACAATTCAAAAAAATATTCTATTACGGGTGTGGCACCTAACGCAAAGATTGTTCCGGTAAAGGCTCTGTGGTTTGGAGATACCGTTTATGGATGGCTGTGGGCTGCAGGGTTTGATAATGATGATTATGATTGGAAATTTTCAGACAAGCCAAGAGTCGATGTAATTTCAAATAGCTGGGGAGTGTCAAACTTTCCATCGTTTAAGGCATCGCCTGGAATGGATATTCTGTCTCTAGTTCTCAGTGTGCTTGCAACTCCTGGCTCTTTGGATGATGACTATCCTGGCGTAACGATAATTTCCAGTGCCGGAAATTCAGGTCATGGATATGGGACGATTGGTTTGCCAAATGCGTCTCCGTTTGGAATCTCAGTGGGTGCTACAACAAATAACGTGTTTGTAGGATACGGTCCGTTCAAAGATCAGCCAAGGTTTGGAAATACGACTTCACACAATAATCACGTAGTGGATTTTTCCAGCAGGGGTCCTGGTTCAATTGGTGATCCAAAACCTGACGTAATGAGTATTGGTGCTCACGGGTTTACACCGTCAAATGTTATAAAAACTGAAAAAGATTCCAAATCCGAATCCTTTTCATTGTTTGGGGGAACCAGCATGGCTGCACCATTGGTTTCCGGAAGCGCTGCAGTTCTGATGGAAGAAATGAAAAAACAATCACAAGATTATGATTCATTTTTAATCAAAAATATTCTAATGTCCACTGCGACTGATCTGTACAATGATCCATTTACTCAGGGTTCAGGTTTGGTGAATGTTGAATCTGCTTTGAACTATGTTCACGGCCAAGATGGGGTTTTCATAGTGCACAATGACGGATCATATGGGAACATCAAAAAAATCCTTGAACCCGCCATTGACAAGGTAAATTCAACGGCAATAGGATTTGAGAGATTTCAGCTTCCCGCACGTTCATTTCCAATGACAAGCTGGTTTGCTGGTCAATTACTTCCTGGTGACAGAGCCATGACCACATTTACTGTAGAAAATCCTACAAATGACACTATTGCTGTAGATGTAAAACCGCAAATTCTGTCTCTGATCTCAAAAACACAATTTAATGGGACGACCATTGTCCGACAGCAAGATGCAGTTCTGAATGACACGTTCATCCCAAACTATGTCTTGTTGTCTGATGTGACTTCTCAGTTCCAGCTTGGTGACTTCTTTGAAGATGAGAATCCAATTCCAGACGAGTCATCGCTTATGATCCTGAATTTGAATTTTCTGTTTACTGACTTTATGAACAATACATCTGATGTCTATGCAGATGATCTCAAGATTTCTTCATTGTACATCTATGATTGGATTGACAACAACAACGATACCAAAATTGACACTGATGAACTATCCCTGGTTAACAGAGCCGGTTCGTGGGGAACTGTTCAGGAACTAAGAATTTCAGAACCGTATGAAAAATTTGAAGGTGTTCCGTTAGTTGGGGTTTATCCTGTACCTACAAGATATTCATACTGGCTGGGAGATACGCAACAGAATTCAACTTCCATGGACTATACGATTTCTGCAAGCTATTATGAAAAGGAAAAATGGCCTGTACTTTGGCCCGAAACAGAAACAATCTTGGTCCCTCCAAAAGATTCATCCACACTTGATGTGACGCTGGTTGCTCCAAATCATCTACAGACTGGCGTCTATCAGGGATTTCTGACGTTTGAAAGCAATGATCATATTGTAAATGCCCCGACCTCTTTTGTGATAAAGCAACCTGTGGTGGAAAATGATTCTACTATTCTGATAGATGGACTGCAAAGCGATGATGTTCTGTATGGAAATAGTTACACCAAGGGCGCATTTGATATGGCCAACCGCTACATGGCTGGAGATTGGAGACAATATTATTTTGACATTCAGAATGAGTCCATAAATTCTGCTTCTATTGAGCTCTCGTGGATCAGTGATGATACAAACCTCTCGGTGTTTGTAATGGATCCGTCCGGAGAAATCATACAAACCAACGTTCCTTCTGGCGTGTTTGGTCACTTCCTTGGATGGGTTTCCCTTGACTGGTTGGGAAATTCTGCTTTTAGCCAGGGTGGCGGCTTTTTTCCGGTGAAGAATAAGGATGATACGTCAACTGTACTGTATGTGCCAATTAATCAGACTGGAACGTACACACTCTTGACGCATTCAACTTTGTTTGGCGGCTCTTCAATCACTGAACCCATAACACTTGCAGCAAAGTTTACAAATATTTCTTCAAAAATGAGTGTACCTGCAGAAAAACAGGACATGGAAATCGAATTAATCCCGATACCCTCTGAAGATCCTTCTAAATCTCTGCCTGAAATAAAATCCCTGTCTGAAACAATTCCCATAACTGAGGATCTAACCAATTTGACTCCTGATCTTCCATTTGGCACTGGCATTGCAATTGGAATAGTCATTGGAATTGTGATCGGAATCGTTATAATTTTGATAATGAGACAAAAACCGGTAAATAATTGAATAAGATTTATAAGCAATTTGGCGAAGGTGAGCTTGAATGTCGGAGCTGGGGACAAAAAAGTCTAGCGGATTATCCCGAAGAGACTTTCTGAAATTAATGGGTGCTGCAGGCACAGGGTTAGCCTTTGCTCCGTTTGTCCCATTTGGTAACTATATGCCTAATCCAAATCAGGCCTCTCTGGAAAGAGTTCCAGTAATTTTACCTGATGGTACTCAGGCCAATGTCAATAATTATCCAATTAACCACGCTGAAGTCATTACATATCCTGCAACTGGTGATGCTGCACTTGATGCTGAAGCATTTCGTAAGTGGCAATTCATTAGACTTCCTGAAGAATTGGGTGGGGAAAAAAATGATCCTTCTGCTTTTAGAGCTTATAGTATGATATGCCTACATTTGTGGTGCCTGTGGAAGTATTGGCCTGATGATGGCCGAAAAAGAGGCGAATGTCCTTGTCATGGTAGTATGTATGATCCAATGACTGGAACAGCGTTTGTCGGTCCTGCATCTGTACAAGCTGCGCCATCAAATACGCTTCCTGAATTAACTTTGGAAGTTGATTCATCTGGATTGGTGTTTATCATGCCACCAAAGTTTAATGCAAACGATAATGGAGTAATTGGATATGGCCGTTTCACTTGAAAGACGTACTGGAGTAGTAGCACTCCTTTACTGGTTATGGGATGGGGTGGATCGAACCATCTTTACTGCAATCAAATTCTCGTTTCCCGCACGATTTGTAAGTCCGTTTGGATTCTTAGGAATGCTCACATTTATCGTATTCATTATTCTCGGAGTTTCTGGAGCGTTGCTCATGTTTTACTATCAACCCATTCTTGACAGGGCTTGGGACAGCGTCCAATTCATTAACGATGACGTACCATTTGGTTTTCACATTAGAAATATTCACTACCATGGTTCCAATGCCATGGTACTCTTAGCCGTTCTTCATTTGTATTACCAATATTTCAGTGGAAGATATAAAATCAGAAATGAGGTTTTATGGATGACTGGTGTCATATTGGGTACTGTTACTATTATTGAAGCATTTACTGGATATGATGTTATTTTCAGTGAAAGAGCAGAATTGGCAATTAGTATTGCAGCGTCGCTGACTACATCCATACCTGTAGTGGGACCGACCATCCGTGATGCGGCATTAGGCAGTGGATTTTCTGACTTTGTATTAAGATTCTATGCGCAACACGTATTCTTGCTACCTATAGTTATGCTTGGATTGATGGCAGTCCATTTCCCAAGGTTTTTGGTATTTGACGTGCCAATGGTAATGGCAATTGGCGGTGCCATTCTGATCACCGGCGGTGTATTCCCAATTGATATGGGATTCAAGTTTGAACCCACGGTACCGCCTGGTGTAACTGTTCCTGAGTGGTATCTTACGGGAATCTATGCGTTCATGAGGACGCAATATGACAAGTTTGTTACTGGCTTGCTATGGCCATTATTGTTCATTATTTCATTCGTACTGATTCCGTTTATCGACAGATATAAGAAATTCTCATGGAGGGATAGACCAATCATCACGGCATTTGGTATCACTAGTCTTGCCCAAATCATGGTTACCACTTACTGGGGATTCTACATCTCACCAGATATCTCCATTCCATTGGTTGAGCGTTTGGTAATTGATCCAATATTCTTCTATTCTACAATGATATTGCTGGTGCCCTTGGGCTTTGGATTTAGCTATATGATGATCAAGCTTGCTAATGAGGCAGAAAGAAAGTCAAAACTTGCTAAAAGTAGCGGACCTCAGAAGGTTGCCACAATTAATCTTTCTGAAAAGTGGATTAACTGGTTATTGGTTGCACTATTGGCATTCCAAGTATTCCTAAACATTGCGGCATACAATGCGGCTTTGACTGGAATGAAGAATATTTCACTCTTCTTTGTAGGAATTATCTTGCTTGTGTTTGCAGCGTTTTTCCACGTCTACCGTTATGCTATGGCACAACAAAAGAACGCCCCTCCACCTGCACCTATTCCTGTAGTTGATGAAAGACCAAAGCTTGTAGAACCTGTTGGAACCGACGAGTCAGATAAAATTGCAGAACTAAGTGCCAAGTATGAAGATAAGTCTGAATCAAAGGAATAGCCTCGAAGTCTCAGTATGTAAAATCTTGCGGGTTTTGTAGTTGATCGTATGGTTTGATGTCATTGTCAAGCAATAGTTTTAAAAATTCTAAACAAGCTTTATAAGAACTTGGGCGGTTTAAAAAATAATGAGTGCACCTATGTCAAGTCACGCATATGGTATTGGTGTCATTGCAGTTATTGTTGGCATGTCCGTGTCTGTTGTATTTTATACTTCATTTTATCTTCCTGAATCTTTGGCAAAACCATCTGTTTCAGATCATATCTTACATCCTGAGGAGGATTTAATCATAGAAATTATTCCAGGTGCTGTGATTGAAGGAAATGAAAATTACGTTCCAAATAAGGCGACGGCGATATTAGAGCATAGTAACAAAGTCATTTGGCAAAACAATGATGATACTGCACACACCGTAACTCCTGATCACAGACATGCTGATTCGTATAGTGGAGACTTTGGTTCTACTGGAGTTCTTAAACCTGGTGATGTCTATGAGTTCTTATTCACTGAAGCACAGGAGGTTCACTACCATTGTCAACCACATCCATGGATGACTGGTTCAATAGTTGTAGAGAAAAGTAGATTCTAGACTGAATATTTTGCAAAAATTATCTGACTTTCAATCTCTTTGTGCTGTTCAATTATTGATGCTCTGAATTTTACTTCATGTTCCTGTTTAGATTCAAAGTCAATTAATGCAGTAAATTCCGCTTTATTTTCTGTCATCACGTCTTTATTAATGAACAATCTTGAAACGTTCTGTGATATTTTTTTTCCGTTGTATGACTTGTAAATTATGTGTTCATTTGAATCTAAAATCTGAGTATTTATTACAACTCCGTCGTATCTTCCAGGGTATGAAACAGAAATGATTCCTCTAATTTCCAAACCTGGACGAATGTCCATTGAATTTAATTTGAATTCTATGTCTTTCACAGAGACTTGCTCTCAAATTGGAATAATAATTTTGTTAAGTGGGCCCAAAGGGCTTCGATCCCTTGACCATTGGATTAGAAGTCCAACACTCTATCCATGCTGAGCTATAGGCCCAAAAACCTAGCAATTAATTACCGTTTTAAGGGTTTAGAGCCATTTTTTCTGATAATTTTCTCTTTCCATTTTAAAGAGAAACTGTTGTGCATATCCTGCAAATGGACCAAAGTAACTTACAATTTTTTCGTGAAGAATGATGTATTGTTTTTCTGTAATGGTTTTAGTTTCAAGCTGAAATTTATCTGAATAATATTTTCCTAAAATTCTAATCATCCATCTGTCCAATGGAAAAGCCTCAAGCTTGTTTAATGAAAATAATAAAACACAGTCTGCCACTTTGTTTCCTACTCCTGGCACTGAACAAATTTTTTCCTTTGCAATCTTATACTCGCATTTTTTCAGATATTCAAAATCTATCTTTTTTAGTAAAACCATTTCTGCTGCATCTTTGATGAATTGGGCTCTGTATCCTACTCCGCAGTGCTTAATTTTGTCAATTGATGCTTCTGCAAGTATCTCGGGTTTGGGAAATAAAAAAAATTCTTTATTTTGAAACTCAACTCTTGTTCCGAACTCCTTTGATATTTTTTCCAAGCTGCTTTTAATTTTTTGAATATTTGAATTTGCAGATACGATGAATGAAATCAAACACTGAAAAGGATCCTGCTCAAGTATTCTTAATCCTGAATATTGTTCGACGGCAATCTTTGTTATCTTATCTTTTGAAATTGATCTGATTATTTTTTCTAGGTTATCTTTTTCCCTAAAAAAATCTGTTTTGATATTCAGAAAAGTCTTGATTTTTCCAGAACTGCTTACTCTTAGAATATCTTGACCGTTTATTCCATACCAATAGTCCTCATTTTTTTCCCATAGGAACACTTGTCCGCTATTTATTGAGTTTTCAACGTCTATTGTGAAATTATCTTGCATCTTAGATGGTTATTTCATCATTGACTGCTGGTGCATATGTGTCAAAACCAAACTTTTCATGAATTTCTTGAGCAAATGAGACGCATGATTCCGAATCACCGTGTACAGTCCACACCTTTGGATTTCCTTTGATTCTTTTTATCATGTCAAATAATTCTTTTTTGTCTGCATGCCCTGAAAATTGAAATTGCTTGACCTCTGCTTTAACATGAAGATCTTTGCCTCTGGTTGAAACCATTCCTGTATCAAGTAATTTTTTTCCTGGAGTGCCTTCTCCTTGATATGAAACTAAGGCGATTCCATTTTTACTATCAAAAGATAATTGCTGCAGATAATACACTGCATTTCCTCCTACTAGCATTCCTGCTGGTGAAATTACGACGCATGGTTCACCCATGGCACGCTTTCTTTCTGCATGTTCTCTAATTGCAGTTGCACTTTTGATTGCCTCAGAAAACACCTTTGGGTCTCTTAGGTATTCTGGATGCTTAAACATTATTTCATTTACCTTTAATGCCATTCCGTCCATTATGATTTTGTGCTTGAAATTTGCACTTCTTAAGATGCATGCAATCTCTTGAGAGCGTTCAACTGAAAATGACGGGACAAATAATATCCCTTTTCGGTCCATCACCTCATTTGCAAATTCTATTAATTCTCTTTCTGATTCTATTCTGGGCTTTTGCTCTGTTTTTGCATAAGTGCTCTCGGTAATCAGAAGATCAATTTCACCCATGTCCAAATCCATTTCTTTTAGCATCCTTGAACCATTTGTTTTAATGTCTCCTGTATAGAATAATTTTTTATCCTTTGACTCTACCAATACAGTACTTCCGCCAATTACGTGTCCTGAATTTCTAAACTCGAAAGTTGCATTCCCTTTAGTTACTTTTTCTCTAAAGCCCACTTCCTTTGCATTTTTCATCATATTGTTTAGCTCGGGTAGATCGAATGGATGAGCGTTTTTTTCAATTTTTAACATGTCATTGATCAATAACTTTGAAAGATCAAATGTTGGGGGTGTAGCATAAACATCTGTGTTGCCACTAACAAAGAGTGATGGAACATTTCCTGAATGATCTAAATGAGCATGAGTGATGATGATTGCATCTACATCTTTGGGTTTCACATGGATGGGATATTGTGGAGGTGATCCTCTTCTTCCAAACATTACCCCATAATCTAGTAATAATTTTGTCCCATCACAATTGACCAAAAATCCTGATCTGCCCACTTCATTTGCAGCTCCTAAAACTTTTACATCCAAGAATTATAATGAATTTTTATCTACCTTAAAACCTTCTTAGAACGAAATTAATCATTATGCTTATTGTGGAATCTTCAAAAGCTTTAATTAGTGTAAGCTAAGATTTGATCCTCATGGGAAGAACCTATGATGAGTGGATAGCTCAACAAGATCAAGCTGTCGTAGCAAAAACTCGTGCAGGCGATGAAGGAAACAAACCCCTTTTGAACCAAATCAACTGGATTTGGGTTAACAATCTTATGAATAAGAAAGCCGACCTTAATCCATCATCAGCAGAATTACTCGATTGGGTAACCTCTGGTCAAATTGATGCAATGAGAAAATAAACGTGCACATCACGTATTTTTTGTTTTTTAAATTCTTTAAATCTGGATTTTCCGCATGTATTTTGCCCGATCAATTTCATAACAGGGTTATAATATTCGATCATGGTTTAAATAGACTCCTATCAAAGTTAGTATTGTAATGCCAATAGCAATACTTCCAGACATTGATGAGCAAAGATGTATCGGATGCGCACTATGTGTAGAAATCTGTACAACACTTGGTCCTGATGTCCTTAGAGTAAAACCCGTAGAAGGCTGGAAGAGAGGTAAAGCATTCGTATTTTATCCAGAGAGATGTATTTCTGATGGTGCATGCATAGGTGTATGCCCAACAAAATCAATCTTTTGGATGAGACCAATGAATTACACTGCTGGACAACCAGTACCTCTTCACAAAAACGGTATCTTCATCAACGGTTGGGCAGAAGACGCAGCACTGTAAGCTTAGTCTTTTAGCACATTCTTTTTTCTTATTTTTAATTATGCAAAAGATTTTTTCTTGATTTCTTTTGACAAGGTCTTTACGAAATATTTCAAGAATTTGTCTTCTTTGTCATAGTGTATTTCTGAAAAAACATTATTTGAAAAGAAATCATCCCATGTTTTCTTAAATGTGGGAAATTCATTTGGTTCAAAATCTACTCTTGAAGTTTCATGGTGTGCAGCCGGAAATATGTCTGAAATCTCAATTGGAATGAGTCCTAATTGTGGATTATATTGGCAAACCTGAAATGATTCAAAGTCTTTAATTTTCTTTTTTAGTCCTATGTATTGCTGAGATAGATATCCTGGCTTTGTATTGAATTCTTTGATGATCACTATCTTGTTCTTTTTTGTTTTGAATTCTCTAACAATTTTATGGAATGACTGAACCTCTGGCCTGTATTGATCCTCTTTATCAAATAAGAAAATAGCTTTTTCTTTGAACTTTGGCATACTCAAACCAAGAAATTCATGATTTTCAGTCATCACTTCAATCATCTCAAATAATTTGGGATGTGCTCTTGCCTTTTTTATTACATATTCCCATAATCTTCCCTCATGGATTGCCTGTTTTACTTTGTCGACCTCTAGTTTAATTGCATACAAGTTGTGGATAGCTAATTGGTTAATTTTCTCAGTTGTTTCTAATTGACGAAATTCTTCTGGAGTGTATTTTGAACATATTTCACAATTACATGGAAATACTGTAATGTCTGATAAATAACGTGTGCCATCATCTGTGATGTATCGTAGCTTTTTGGCATAAAGCATGTATGATGCCGAATCAAATGTATCGCATCCCAAAGCTATGGCAAACGGTATCGTAAGCGGATGCCCCGCACCAAAAAGATGTAGTGGGATGGAATGTGGCATTTGTTTTTTTGCTGCAACAATCATTTGTGCTAGAAGTCTATATTCATATGACTCCATAAATTCCACTGGACTTCCTAAGGCGAGCATCTGATAACCAATATCTATCAAACCCTTTGTGGATTTTTTAACAAGATCAAAATGTTCTCCTCCTTGAATTGGCCCTACCCAAATTTGGCCGTTGTTCTCACTATCTTCTAATGTTTGCTTTGATACTTTGAGGGTGTGTTTTACGTATGCCTCTGCCTTCTTTATTGGCATTCCGTATCCCGTTGGTTTATCAAGAGGTATCGCAAAATCCGTCATGATTCCTTTTTCAAAGTTTGCCATCTCGGGAGGTGATACATCCACGTCTCCATATTCTAGTACTTGATATCCTCCAGAATCCGTCATTATTCCGCCGTCAAAATTTATAATTTTGTGAATCCCTTCTTTAACTGCCTTATTTCCATAACTATTTCTTGTAATGTATGCATTGGTAATGACCAAGTCAAATCCGATTTCTTTAATTTTTTTAGACGGAATTGTTTGTTTTACTGAGTGGATAACTGGAACAAATGCAGGCGTCTCGATTTTTCCATGATTTGTGTATATGGTACCAATCCTTCCGGCTAAATCCGTTTTAGATATTTCAAACAAGTAATTACACAAATTCAGAAGCATTATTTAATCAATCACTAAAAAATTTTTCCAGGTCGTTATTGTTACTTACTAATTCAAGCCAGTCTATCTCTTCATTACTCTTATTCCCCAAAATTAATTCTAGTGTTTCATCCACTGTTTTTGAAATACTCTTTTCACTGACATTTATTTGAAATACTTTTTCATGGAATTGATTGGTTGCATCGTGTGCAATAATTCCTAATATTTCACTACCTGTGTTTTCTTTAATTTTTCTCTCTGAGTATTTTCTGTCTCTGTAAACCGAGATTAAATCGTAAGGATTTCTTCTTAAAACAACCATGACTTCAACTTGATTCTTGTGTAAAACATATGGTGCCAAATGTCCTACTATGATGTTTTTTTCAGATATTTTCTGTTCGATTATTTTTTCAAGTTTCTTTACGTCTATATCGTTTGTACCTCCGTTTTCTTCAAATAGCCCTGAATCTTTTGCGGTTGCATTGATGTCTAATACTGGTAACTTTAGTCTGCCTGCGATTTTTTCTGTAATGGTATGTTTTCCCACACCTGGATTTCCAGTAATAACTATTGACATTATATCAAACTACACTTAACCAGATTAAACAATTTCTGCAATACTAATAAGTAGAATTGGATCTTTTACATTATTGCAAATTGGTTTATTAGGTAAAGCAAACGTTGGAAAGTCTACCTTTTTCTCTGCTGCAACTGAAACTTCTGTGGCTACTGGCAATTTTCCTTTTACCACGATTGAACCCAATGTGGGCGTGGCATATGTAAAATCCAAATGTGCTTGTATGCATTTTAACATTCAGCATGATAACCCACTTTGTGTAAATGGTACTCGTTTCATTCCAGTAAAAATTATTGATGTTGCCGGGTTGGTTCCAGGTGCACACGAGGGAAAAGGACTTGGAAATCAGTTTCTTGATGATGCAAGGCAGGCTGAAGTTTTAATTCACGTTGTTGATATTGCAGGTACTACAGATATTCAGGGGCAATCTGTTCCAATCGGAACTCATGATCCTTTGGAAGATATTGCGTTTGTCAAAGATGAATTTGATCAATGGTTTGTAGACATTCTCAAAAGAGAGTGGGATAAAATTACTCGTGAGATAGACCAAAAAAGAGCAAAACTTACGGATGGTATTGCGAAGCGATTTTCAGGATTGGGGATTAAAGATTTTCAGGTGCATGAAGTCTTACAAAAACAAGGACTAGTTGCTAGAAATCCCAAAGAATGGACAGACAATGATATTGAAACATTTGTTAAAGAGTTACGAAGTAACACAAAGCCCATGATTATAGCTGCAAATAAAGCAGATCTTTCTAAGGATCTTGAGATTTTAAAAAAAATTTCTGATGTCATAATACCTTGCAGTGCTGAAACTGAACTGCTCTTACGAAAGGCATCCAAAGCTGGAATTGTAAATTATTCATCTGGAGATGAATCTTTTACGATTATTGAAGGCCGGGA
The DNA here is from genome assembly GCA_029263475.1 of Candidatus Nitrosopumilus sp. Lineage (GTDB taxonomy): Archaea > Thermoproteota > Nitrososphaeria > Nitrososphaerales > Nitrosopumilaceae > Nitrosopumilus. The sequence continues at coordinate 7,109 of JAJCXK010000031.1, read as the reverse complement.
AATTTTACCTCCACAGCAAAAAGCCCTTGAGATTGTAAAATCTGTTTTTTCCAAAATCCCTTCAACTGGAGTTCAAAAAATTCTAAACACTGCCGTTTTTGACTCGCTCAAATTTATTGTTGTGTATCCTGTGGAAGATGAGACTAAACTAATTAACAAAGACGGTATTGTTTTGCCTGATACAAAACTTGTTCCACAAGATTCCACTGCAAAGGATCTGGCTGCTTTGGTTCATGCAGATATTGCAAAAGGTTTCTTACACGCGATTGACTGTAAAACTAAACAACGAATAGGTGGTGATCATAAATTAAAGAATGGTGACGTGATCAAAATTGTATCTACACTAAGTCGTGGATGATATGTTGGGGTTGGGCATTGAAAGTACAGCTCATACATTTTCTTGTGCTGTAATTGAAAAAACTGGAAATAAGGGAAAAATTCTTTCGGATGTTAGAAGGATATACCGTCCTGAGGCTGGGGAAGGAATTCATCCTAGAGAAGCATCTCGGCATCATGTTGAAAACAGCTCTATCGTGTTATCCGAATGTCTTCAAGATGCAAATGTCATTGTTAAAGATCTGGATATTGTTTCTTATGCTGCAGGTCCTGGATTGGGACCATGTCTACGTGTTGGTGCAGTAGTGGCAAGATCCTTGTCATCCTTTTATGATATTCCAATCTATCCTGTAAATCATGCAATTGGTCATATTGAATTGGGAAAATTATTGACAGGTTCTGTAAATCCATTGGTACTTTTGGTATCTGGAGGACATACCATGCTATTGGCATTTCTCAATAAACAGTGGAGAGTTTTTGGCGAAACTTTAGACATTACGTTGGGTCAATTACTTGATCAATTTGGAAGATCAATTGGATTTGCTTCTCCATGCGGAAAAAATATTGAAGAATTGGCATCTTCATCTTCCAATTATGTCACGCTGCCATATTCCGTAAAAGGGAACGATGTATCGTTTTCAGGCTTATTATCTGCAACAAAATCTGTAGCAAAAAAAAATAAGATTGATGCATGTTATTCTCTTCAAGAAACTGCTTTTGCAATGATCAGTGAGACTGTAGAGCGTGCACTATCATTTACACAAAAAAAAGAATTGATGATAGTTGGAGGTGTCGCAGCAAACAAAAGGTTGTCTGAGATGCTTCATGATGTATGTAAGCGTCATGGCAGCAAATTTTCTGTAGTTCCTATGCGTTATGCTGGTGATTGTGGGAGTCAAATTTGTTGGACTGGACTTCTAGAATCAAAGGTGAAGCAAGGTGCTTCGTTAAAAGATACTTTTGTAAGGCAATCATGGAGACTAGACTCAGTTAAAGTTGATTATTGATTTTTGCAATCAACAACTTGCTTCTCTATGTCTTTTAACCAGTGTTTTGTATTGAAAACTCCAAACTTGTAGGTTCCCTCGTTTTCATCTGTTTTTGCTGTAAAGCAAACTTTTTTCATTAGTAGTCCTTCTTTCCACGTTTTAGTTACATTCTCTAATGAAATATCTAATACAGTGTCCCCAAAACGTTTTGAAAAGTCCATTATTCTCGCATTTGTTTTATCAAATGCCAGTCGCTTGTTTGTCAATGTTAGAATACCTGGACCTAAACTGTCTTCGCTACAATCTTCTTGTTTTATTCTTATCTCTCCATCTTCCATGATTACCTTTTATTGAATCCCTTTAGATATAATGTTAATGAAATTATTTAAAAAAGGAGCTGAAGCTGATTTGTATAAAACTACGTGGCAAAATTCTAAAGCGATTTTAAAAATTAGAAAGACAAAAAATTATCGTGACCCTTCACTTGATTCCAGAATTCGTAAACATAGAACAATTAAAGAATCCCAAATGATCTCTTTTGTTAAATCATTTGGTTTGCCCACACCTCTAATTTATTTTGTAAATTTGAAAACCACCTCGATTCTGATGCAAGACATTCCCGGAAAACCTGTTCACGATTTACCTGAATTAAAAATTATTGAATTATCTAAAGAAATTGGAAAATTAGTTGGCTTATTACACAAAAATGGAGTAATGCATGGTGATTTGACAACTTCCAATTTCATTTTCTTTCAAAATACTGTATTTGTCATTGATTTTGGATTGTCCCAAAATACAATAAAGCCTGAAGATCACGCAGTAGATTTGAGATTAATCAAAGAAATTCTCAATAGCGCTCATGCCAAAATTATGCTATCTTCATGGAAGAATTTCTTATGTGGGTACAAATCTGTAGTTGGAAATGCATATTATGCTAAAATTACTAAATTAGTCTCAGATATTGAAAGCCGTGGTAGGTATGCAAAAGTCGTCTGATCTATTCTTTGTTTCTTCAAACGATCAGAAATACCATGAGGCAAAAAAAATTTTAAATTCTTTTGGTATACAACTTGGTTTTTTAAAATCTAATTTGGAGGAAATTCAATCGGATTCTCTTAATCATATTGCGAGAAAAAAAGCACGAAATGCATTTTCCAAACATAAAAAACCTCTCATTATAGAGGATGATGGGATATTCATTGATTCACTTGGTGGTTTTCCTGGTCCCTATTCGTCATATGTCTTCAAAACCCTTGGAAACAAAGGAATTCTTGATCTCTTAAAAAACAAAAGACAAGCAAAATTTATCTCTGTCATCACTTATTGCGATGATGCAATTCTGGAATCTTTTGATGGGGAACTATGTGGAACCATTTCCAAATCACAAAAAGGAAAAGGCTGGGGATTTGATCCAATCTTCGTTCCAAACAATTCTGACAAATCATTTGCAGAAACGAGTGATAAAAATAAAATTTCTCACAGGTACAAATCCCTAAAAAAATTCTCTAATTGGTATTTGCATAAGTAGGAATAAAGCGATCAATCAACCGATCGTTATTTTGTAAAACAGAAATTCTTGAAACCATACTTTCGTCCATTATTGAAAATATTTTACTTTGCTTTGCAATTTCCTCGCTAAATTCTTTCACTTCATTCATTTCTAGCATGTTCTCATGTTCTAGTCTATTTGTTGAACGTCCAATGTGCATATATGATTTAATTTCGATAAAGTGTGGACTTGCTTTCCTAAACATTTCTGCAAATGCCGGAATTGATTCTTTTTGATCATTATAATCCCTAATCAAAGTAATTCTTAACACTGTTCGAGTGTTCAAATTCTTTAGCATTCCTAGCGTTCTATTCCATCTTTCCCATGAATCATTGTATCTTGGTTTATTTATCTTCATAAATGATTCATAATCTGCAGCATTTGTTGACAGATACAATTGTGTCGGCAATGCATCTTCATCCTGTAATCTTTGAATCATGTCGGGTTCTTGCCCATTGGTTACAAGAAAAATTGACTTTGTTTGTTCCAATGACTTTAGATATTTGATTAGTTTCGGTAATTTGGGATACATTGTAGGTTCACCTGATAGTGATATTGCATAATGACTTGGCAACAATGATTCATCCAGCCTCTGTTTGTCATTTCTTGAGTCTCCGTAAAATCCATTGATCAGTTTCTTTCTCTCTGCCATCAACTTTGTTAAAATATCTGCTGGCTCTGCAACTTGTTCTAGATCCATGTTCATTGAATCATAAAATTCCATGGGTCTCCAACAGTACACACATCTATTCTCACAATACATTCCAGCTGGTGAAAACTCCATACATCTGTGAGTCGAGATTCCATAAAACTTGTGTTTATAGCAACTTCCCTCATGTTTGAATGATTTTTTTGTCCAATGACAAAGTCCAACTGTAGAGTGATCCGCTACACCGTACTTTGCTTTTTTTAACTGTGCTGTGATTGCGGGTCTGATCTGAATCAGTTGATCTTCTTCTTCAACGGTTTCACCGGAACAACTCATGAGTTTAGATCGTGTTTCACTTTACTTAAATTGATCGAGATTTTTGTCCAACATGGAAATTTTTCTTAAAATTCTTGATAATTCTAGCTGGATCTAGAGTGAGGTTTAATAACTGGATCCTCAAGTTAATTTTAGGCATTGAAAAAAATACATTCATTATCGTTCCTATTGTTACTTGTAACAACCTTAACTAGTGTTCCAATTAATCCTGCTTTTGCTGTCGATGACTTAGACAATGACGGCGTTTCTGATTCTCTTGATGCATGTCCTAACTTGTACGAAGATTATGAAGGGGCTATAGACGGATGCCCCTCCGATTTTGTTCCATGGTATGACGAGGATTATGATGGAATTGAAGATCACATAGATTTATGTCCAAACATCAAGGAAAATTATAACAAGTTCCAGGATACTGACGGCTGCCCCGACACGTTACCTGGAAGTAGCACTGGCGGAGCTGTTGATTCTGACGGTGATGGTTTTATTGATTTGGTTGATTTATGTCCAAACCAGCCAGAGACGTTCAATGGTATCTTAGATACTGACGGCTGCCCAGACTCTTTTGGTCATGGTGACCGGGATCGAGACGGTGTTTTGGATTATTTAGATATGTGTCCATTAAATTCAGAAACTTACAATAGATATCAAGACGATGACGGCTGCCCAGACTCTGCAGATAATTCATCTTTTGTTGATACTGATAACGATGGTATTCATGATAAGATTGATTTGTGTGTTACCGAACCTGAAATTTATAATGATTATCAGGATACTGACGGCTGCCCAGATGCTTCTTTAGATTTTTCTTTTGATGATAGAGATGGTGATGGCATTGCAGATGAGTATGATATTTGTCCTGATCATCCTGAAACTTTCAATAGATTTGTTGATTATGACGGCTGCCCAGACTCTCTTCTATCGTTTAGTGGCACATTAGATGATGCGGATGGTGATAGGATAATGGATGTTGACGATGCTTGTCCTCTAGATCCAGAAAGATACAACGGCTTCCAAGACGATGACGGCTGCCCAGACATCCCTCCTTATTCAAATGATGGTGATTCAGACCTTGATGGTATTCCTAATAGTATTGACCAATGTCCTGAAGTAAAAGAAACATACAACAAGTTCCAAGACGATGACGGCTGCCCAGACTATGTGACCGATGATAAAGGTGTACCTGACACTGATGGTGACGGAATTAATGACTTTTCTGATTTATGTCCAAACCAGCCAGAGACGTTCAATGGTATCTTAGATACTGACGGCTGCCCAGACATTGATTCTTCTCATGATAGAGATCAAGACGGTGTTTTGGATTATTTAGATCAATGTCCTACTGCGAAGGAAACATACAACAAGTTCCAAGATACTGACGGCTGCCCTGACAATACATCTGGGTTATTAGGATCAGATTTTGATAATGACGGAATTGATGATTTGAATGATAGATGTCCTATTGATCCTGAAACGATGAATGGTTATCAGGATACTGACGGCTGCCCAGACATTTCAATATTAGATTCTGACGGTGACGGAATTAGAGATACATTAGATAAATGCCCTTCAACAGCAGAAACTTGGAATCATTATCAGGATACTGACGGCTGCCCTGATGATTCTTTAGAATTTGATTCTGACTTTGATGGTATACTTGATTCTGTAGATAAATGTCCAGTTGACCGAGAAAGATACAACGGCTTCCAAGACGATGACGGCTGCCCAGACTATCCTGACTTTATCACTTCTATTGATTCTGACTTTGATGGTATTGTTGACAATTTAGATAAATGTCCTTTAATTCCTGAAACATACAACAAGTTCCAGGATACTGACGGCTGCCAAGACTATGTCGCAGACAACAAGCTTACGGCCGATTCTGATCAAGACGGAATTAATGACTACAATGATCATTGTCCAAATCAACCAGAAACATATAATGGAATTTTAGATACTGACGGCTGCCCAGATGATTACATTTCAACTAATGATAGAGATCAGGATGGAATTCCAGATGCAATAGATGCATGTCCTACTGCGAAGGAAACATACAACAAGTTCCAAGACGATGATGGTTGTCCAGATTCCGTATCTGAATCATTTGTGGTTGATTCTGACAATGACGGAATTCCAGATACATCTGATGATTGTCCTCTAGTTGCCGAAAACTACAACGGCTTCCAAGACGATGACGGCTGCCCCGACAATGATGTTATACAGCTTGATTCTGATGGTGACGGTGTGTCCGACGATATGGATATGTGTCCCGAACTAAACGAGGTTTGGAACAAATATGTTGATTATGACGGCTGCCCAGACGTTTTGCCACTTGGAAATATTGTGATTGACAGTGATGAAGATGGTATAATTGATGAGATTGATTTATGTCCGAATGAGAAAGAGTCCTGGAACAAGTATAATGATCATGACGGCTGCCCAGATATTGTTCCTGAACAATCAAGGTACAAACATGATGCTGATCTAGATAATATTATCAATGAAGATGACTTGTGTCCTCTGGAACCTGAGGATTATGACGGTGACAGAGACGCTGACGGATGTCCTGACCTGTAGGTGTATTTTGAAATGAAAAAACAATATATTTTAGGATTTTTACTTTTACTTACGTCTACAATTGGAATGATGCCCAACGGTGCTTTTGCTGTTGAAACAGTTGACTTTGATGGCGATGGAGTTCCAAATAGTCTGGATCAGTGTCCTAATCTTATTGAAGACTATGATCCACAATATGGTAGCAACATAGACGGCTGTCCTGCTGACTTTGTTCCATGGTATGATGCTGATTATGACGGAATAGAAGATCACATAGACAAATGTCCTACTGTCAAGGAGACCTACAACAAGTTCCAGGATACTGACGGCTGCCCTGATAACTCTCCTGATGATGCAAAGAATATTGCCGACACTGACGGTGACGGCTATCCCGACTATATGGATTCATGTCCAAATCAGCCAGAAACATTCAACGGAATCAATGATGTCGATGGCTGCCCAGATGACTCTTCTCGCTTACAAGACTCTGATCAGGATGGTATACCTGATGGTCTGGATGCATGTCCCCTTGAACCTGAGACATACAACCGATACCTAGATACTGACGGCTGCCCTGACAGCGTTGCTGCATCTGATTGGCAATACACATTCCCTGACACTGACGGTGACGGAATTGAGGATAGATGGGATTCATGCATTGACGAGCCAGAAAACTATAATGATTACCTAGATACTG
>JAJCXK010000030.1 GCA_029263475.1 Candidatus Nitrosopumilus sp. | reverse complement strand
TTCCAGCGTCGTTTGTCGACGAGTCAAAGGATCCGCAGAGCTACGTAGACAGGTACAACAGCGAGCCAGGATACAAGGAATGGTTTGACAGCAACTTCGCAGAGTACGATTCCATCTACGAGGCAGTAGGAATGGAAAAGCCAGTAGTAGCGGAGAAGCCAGTAGTAGCGGAGAAAAAATTCGGTACCTGCGGTCCCGGAACAAAGTTAATTGATGGAGTATGCACCATTGTGGAAATGCCAACCGCAAAGCCATGGTGGAAATTCTGGTAGTAGCAAATTGCAAAGTTAGGTTTTAATCATAATGCATTCCCAATCTCAACATAATGGGAAAGCTGAGCAGAAATCTTAGAATTTGTGGAGATTGCGGAATCGCATACACCTCAGTTAGTTTTACAAAATATATCGATCAATGCCCCATCTGCAAATCAAGAAGATACGAGTCAATTCCAATAAAAACTTTAGACGATTGATTTCAACATAGATTTTTTAATAGAGCAAAGTCAGCAAGCGTATTGTCGGAGGATCCTGAGATTGCAAGAATCATGCAAAAGAAAATGGATGAGATGCTAAAACCAAAAGCAGAACCCAGAATTGAGCCGGGAATAATTGAACTTGATGAGACAAACTTTGATCAAATCATATCCGCTGAAAACCCTACACTTGTAGATTTCTGGGCAGAATGGTGCGGTCCATGCAAGTCCATGCATCCGATCTTCGAGAGCCTCTCAAAGAAATATCCCAGCATAAAATTTGCCAGGGTAAACGTAGACAACAATCAGAGCATATCAATGAAGTTCGCAGTCCAATCCATACCAACTTTCATCATGTTCAAGTCAGGACAGATCGTAGACAAGATGATGGGAGCAGTCGGCGCACCTGGAATCCATATGATTTGTAAAAAGCACTAGGCTAGTACGCGTACATCGGTTCTATTTCTCTCTGAATTCTCACAATGTCGTTTAGGACTTCTTGCTCTTCGGAGTTAAGCTTGTACATGAACTTGTTAAGCAGAAGCTTTGCATCAGGTGATGGCGGAAATGTATAGTATACATCCTCCTCAAAAATTTGCCTTCCGATTGTGACATCCTTGACAGAGCATGCAACTTCATCCCCGGTCTTTGCAGTAGATACCGTCTTCTTATCAAGCTGGAGTTGATGAATATTGCCCACCTTTCGTCCGGCCATGTTCATAAACGGAATTTTGTGTTTTAGGGTTCCAACATCAACTCGAACTCCAAAGACCGCAGGATTATTGTTTCTGAAAACCATTCCCTTCAGAAAACTGAACTTGGAGACAGGGGTAAGTTCTGCAAAAATCGCATCTTCGGCATTGGAAGAATCCTCTTCCACCCATGCGTTGTAATTGTCAATCAGGCTATAGATGACCTTGTCCTCAAAGAGTTTGATGTGATTGAGTTCGGATTCTTCTTTCGCATCAGATAGCACCTTGACATTAAATGCCAAGATAACGCCACGATGTCTATCCTTTTCTTTTATCGCCTTTGCCTCAATAACGTCTCGTCTTGTCACGGAACCAATGTCTGCTTTGGCAACAGGCACCTGAGAGCGTCTAAGCATCTCAATTATGGCTTCAAGCGAACCTATGGTATCGCACTTTAGAATGACTCCATTGGTTTCAGTATCAACGAATACGGATTTCATTTCAGACTCGATGAGATTGGTAAACTTTTCAATCTCAGATTCGTTTGACGCAACATACAGAGTACTGCCTGGAAGCACACCCTCCAAATCTGGCGATGCAATTTTGAGTCCTGCAGCCGCATCTACATGAGTGACGGGCTTGAACTTGTCTCGAGGATCACGCATTTCATCAAGAGGTTTTGGCAAAAGCAGTGCTTTGGGCTTTGTAACTATGACGCCGTCACGTTTTGCAACGACTATGCTATGCTCCTTCTTGATTGTCCCGTCAATCAAGATAACGTTTGCAGTCTGCCCCAACCCGACCTCATCCTTGACTTCCAGTACGATTCCACGAGGTTCTTTTTCATCCTGATCCAGTCTTTTCTTAAGATACTGCTGAGTCAGACCTACCAAGACGCTGAGCAATTCAGGAATGCCCACTCCCGAACGCGCAGAAATCGGAACTATTGCGATTTCAGATTTGAAATCCTTGACTCGAAAGAATGCCTCTGACTGATATCCCAAAATGGAGAGGGTTCCCACGACATCATAGATTTTTTGATCAAGATCGGTTTGAATAGAAGCATCCTGCTCTTTTATCGCTTGGGTGATAAACGGGGTTTCTGACTTTCTCCAGCCGGACATCTGATCACACTTGTTTAACGCAATGACAAACGGAACCTTTCTGCTCTGCAGAATCTTCAAGCTTTCATTAGTCTGAGGTTGAAATCCGCGATTTACATCGACTACCAATATTGCAATGTCCGCAGCTGAACCACCTCGAGAACGTAGATTCGTAAAGACCTCGTGTCCAGGTGTATCAATAACCAAGAGTCCAGGAACCTTGTTTTCTGACTGCTCCAATCTCTTGTATAGCGGGCCACACATTTCCTTGATGGTTTCCGTAGGAAGAAAGCTTGCTCCGATGTGCTGCGTAATCCCTCCCGCCTCTCTGCCTTGAACACCGGTACCACGTATTCTATCTAAAAGGGAAGTCTTTCCAGAGTCTACATGACCTAAAACGGCCACTATTGGCTGACGAATTTGCAAATCAAATCACTCAAACGCTACCTTTGATTCGTGATCATAGCTTTCTTGTGAATCTGACGCATGAATGATATTTTCGCTGAATCCCAATCCAAAGTCACCTCTGATGGAACCAGGTTCAGCTTCAAATGATTTTGTTGCACCAATCATAATTCTTGTAGTGGCAATGGCATTGTTTCCTTCAATTATGGCCACAACGACAGGTCCAGACGTGATAAAGGATGTCAGTTCGCCAAAGAAAGGCTTGTCTTTATGCACGCCATAGAAATTCTCGGCTTGTGCTTGAGAAAACGTGAACATCTTTAGTTTTAAAAATTTGAATCCCTTTCTTTCAAATCTGGAAATGACATCACCAACCAGACTTCTAGCAACCGCATCTGGCTTTACTATGAATAATGACTGTTCAGACAATTCTAATTCTTTCTGATTCCGCCCTTGACGTGCTTCTTTGTCCATTTCAGCTTTCTTGGATCACGTTTCAGGACTAGTGCATTTTTCTTGCATTTTGAAGAACAAAACCACAAAATGCTTCCGTCGTTTTTAGCATACATTGTACCAGAACCTTTGGCTACAGGTCGGTCACAAAAGCTACATGGTTTAACTAAAAGACTCATATCATATCACCTATTTGATTTTCTTCGCTTCTCTCTCAGTCTCTCGGAGCATTAGAATTTCTGATACTCTGACAGACCCTTTGACGTTTCTTGTAAGAATTCTCCCCTTATCCTTACCAGTAAGAACTTTAACTCTAACTTGAATTACTTCACCGGCAATACCAGTTCTGCCAACAATTTGAATAATTTCAGACTGAACTACTTCTTCAGCGTTTTGACTCATTCTTCAGTCTTACCGCCTTTAATTTTAGCAATGGTTGCTACAACTTGGTCTACAATGTGTTGTGCATCACCAGCATCCAAAATTGCTGCAGCGGCAGAAGTGATATCAATACCTAATGACTTTCCTAATTCTCCTTTGCTTGGCACGAATGCATATGCTGCACCCTGTTCCTCACATAGAATCGGAAGATGTGCTACTACCTCTGGTGGCTCTACATCTTCAGCAATAACAATCAGTTTACTAGTACCGCGCTCAATGGCCTTGGTTGCCTCATTGGTTCCCTTTTTAACTTTGCCACTAGTAGATGCTACTCTAACAGCCTCCAAGATTGGACTTACAAGGTCTTCAGGCGTTTCAAATTTAACATAATATGATTTTCCCATACTTCGTCACCCTAAGGGTTCATTCTCCATTCTATCCATCGATGGTTTTGGTATTAAAAGTGTTATTGGGAAAGTATGAATTTGATTTTTGCAAGATATTCAGACATCAAAGCATCTAATTTTTCCTGACTCTCAGATTCAACATAGATTCTAGCGATAGGTTCCGTACCACTAGGCCTTATCATTACCCAGCTCTTGGAATCTATTGCAATCTTTATTCCATCTGAAGTATCCGAATTTGGAAATTCTTTTTTCAATGACGAAATCAATTTGGAAATTATTTCTGGAGAACATGAAACTTTATCCTTCGTTGTAAAAGACATCGGCAAATTTGCAATCTCTGCAGACATGGATTTGTCTGAAGATGCCAAAAGATCAAGCATCAATGCAAGAGTCATGCAGCCGTCCCTAACCTGATTGTGTTTTCCATACATGAATCCTCCATTTTCCTCATATCCAATCAGCGCATCAGTTGGAACCATTTTTCTTGAGACTTCCACGCTGCCAACCTTGGTGCGAATTACTTCTGAGTCAAACTTGTCAGCGAGAAATTCAACGTTAGAACTTGAATTCAGGCAAGTGACAACAAGGGAATTGGGGTTTTTTTTCAAGAGATGTTGCAGAAGTACTAACGCAGATTTATCTCCAGTTAGTATGTCACCGTTATTATCACAGAAAATACTTCGATCCCCGTCCCCATCAAATGCAATTCCGACATTTGCTTTGTTTTCAATTACGCTTTTTGAAAGTTCAGAAAGATTTTGCGGGGTTGGCTCCGAACCACGTCCAGGAAACGTACCATCAATTTTTTCATTTACAAGAAAGATTTCACAATTCAACATCTTACAAAGATCTGGTGCGGATACTGCCTGTGCTCCGTTGCCCAAATCCAAAACGACTTTGAAATGCTTTGACCCTATTAGTTTAGAATCAACATGTAAAACAATCCCATTTAGATAGGTCTCAATTGCCCTTCTTTCGATTCCTGCAGTTCCCAATTTCTCAGGATTTTTTAACCAGCTTTTCTGCATATAGATATCTTCTATAACTAATTCATCTTCGCGTGAAATCTCAACTCCATCCTTTGCAGCAGGCTTGATGCCGTTGTACCGTGCAGGATTATGAGACGCTGTGATCATCAATCCGCCAGAGTACCCAAGTGTCTTTACCGCAAATTCAAGACACGGCGTAGGAACAATTCCCGCAACGTTGCAGTCAATCCCTATAGAGTTAAGAGCAGAGGTCACAACCTTGCAGATAATCGGGCTTGATTCTCGCCCATCAAAACCAACCAGCACAGGTCCTTTCTTGAAATAGGTGCCTATCGCCAGAGTCATATCATGTACAAATTCCAATGTCAAGTCTTCAGAGAAAACTCCGCGTATCCCATTCGTTCCAAAAAATTTTGCCATGTGTTAGTCCAGTTATAGACAGATTTGTGAGTATCTATGGGGAGGTTAAACGTAGCACAATCCAATCATAACCAACATCTTGAGAGATTTCTTGTCACTTGCAGTCATCAGCACATGATAAATTCTAAAACTATAAAGAAATCATGCCATTGTTTATCAAGAATTGGATACCCCTCACAAAATCATCTTCAGGAATCAAGTCAGCACTCCACCATTTAGCGGTGTTTTTTATCCAATATGGAATCTCGCCGTTTTCATGGACAGTTTTTTCGCTGTCTGTTGTCTCAAAAGAAAGAATGTCTGTTTGTATCATGAATTCAATTCCTCCAAGAAACTCAACGTCGCTGATTTTTTCATCTGCCCACCATCCGGCAGAAGTTTTTATCCATGCAGGAATCGCGTTTCCATATATTCCACCTTCAGAGGTAGGTGCAGTATTTGGATCAATTATTTTAATTGCATCAACAAAATAATTTTTTACCACGTTACGGTTTTCATCCCATAGAATTGTCAACAGTGATGTTTTCTCAATTGTCGCAACAGGTTCAAATGTAAAAACAATTATGTTAAAACCATTCTCATTTTTTGCATCAATTGCAACGTTTTGTAAAATATTTTCATCATCGTAAATTCCAATTACTTCATCGCCATCTCTGCCGTCCCACACCAACGTAGCTACAGATTTTTCCACAAGTACTCCAGATACGAACTCATCATAGGGTGCAAGGTGTAATTCCACGTGAGTCAAAGTTTCAGGACCATCATTGTCAAAAATCTTTAAAATGACGGTTGCTTGCTCGTCCTTGTTAAGCACTTGGGTAGGAACATTTTGACTGTAAAGATCAACATCAAAGGACATGGAATTTATCATCAATCCATCTTGAACCCTAACCTTTCCGTCTCGATCTACTCCCAATGTCGGAGGAATGCATTCACCGCCACACGAACCTCCTCCACCTCCGCCTGATCCTCCCCCATGACTTGCATACGAAATCGGAAATCCGACAGAAAGGATTAGTAACAGAACAGCTATGCTTGAAAAACGAATCATTCAAGGAACCTCAATGACTTTAAAATTTTAGTAAATTGGTACAAACCTCGAATATTTCGATATTTTTACCACAAGTAATTCCAAAGGAACAAACATGAAACAGATCTTAAGCCATCACAGACTGTCCTATACACGTCAAATTATTTTAAGTCGGCCATTCACCGAAATTGGAACAAATTGTGGCGGCAAATACATTTTGTAATTTGAAAATTTTGCAGTGTTCGCACTAATTTGTACCGTTTGGGTGCCACCTCGTAACAGTTAACTTTGTGTTTAATGGAATGTTCGATGCGGGAGTCGCCCAGCCTGGTCAAAGGCGTAGGGCTTAGGACCCTATATCTCAGGATTTCGTGGGTTCAAATCCCACTTCCCGCACCATTTCAATTTCTGTGAATGATTAATAATGAGAAAATACTCAGCATACAAAGTCATGAAAAAGACAGTTGTAGGGATTACAGTGGTAGGCAAGGACAGAGAGGGAATCGTGGCAGCATTTACAAATTTCGCATTTTCCAATGGTGGAAACATCGAAAAAGTGAATCAAAACGTAATCAAGGGCCTTTTCGGAATGTATCTAGAAGTATCTTTTTCAAAAACTGTAGATGTCAAAAAATTTGATGCAGAAATTCAGAGTTTATCGAAAAAAGAAAAAATGGACGTAAGTACCCATCATGAAACTAATTCGCAAAAGAATATTGCAGTGCTTGTAACAAAAGAACCGCTCTGTTTGGAGACAATTCTGGCCAACTCAAAGTCACTCAAAGGGAAAATATCTGTGATAATAGGTACTGAAATGTCATTAGAGCCATTAGCAAAGAAAGCAAACATTCCATTTGTCGCAGTGGAGGAGAAGGTTCAGAAGGATGCAGAAGAAAAGATCATTCAGACATGTAAAGAATACAACGTTGACTTAATTTCCCTTGCAAGATACATGAGAATTCTCAGTCCCAACTTTGTCTGGAGATATCCAAACAGAATCATCAACATCCATCCCTCATTGCTGCCCGCATTCCCAGGTGCCATGGCATATGCTCAAGCTTACGAGAGAGGTACAAAAATTGTCGGCGTTACTTCCCACTATGTAACAGAAAACTTGGATCAAGGACCAATAATATTTCAGGATTCTTTTAATGTAGACCCAAACGACACGTTAGAGAAAATAAAAGCAAAGGGACAGCGTCTGGAAGCTGACACGCTTCTCATGGCAATGAAGATGCACCTAGAAAATAAACTCGAGGTTCGTTGGAGAAAGGTTCACATCAAATCAAAGTGAATCTAATGGCAGACATTAAAAATCAGTTTGATCCCAGTATCAGAAGATCAATCATAAGGAAAAAACAGGTGGCCGTAATTCCCGTAGGGTCAATTGAGCAACATGGTGCGCATTTGCCGGTGTCAACGGATTCTGACATAGTGACAGAGGTTGCAAAAAGAATCTCTGAAAAAAATGGATATCTTTTGCTGCCCACTCTTAGTTACGGAGTTTCGTTTGAGCATGCGCCATTTTTCAATTTGAGCATCAGGGAATCAACGCTGCGAGCTATTCTAACTGATTTATGTTCATCGCTGCTGGCAAACAACATCAAAACTGTTTTCGTCATTAACGGCCATCACGGAAATCTCAAGGCAGTAAAGAATCTGGATGTCAGACTCAAAAAAATATCAAAGAATCGACTTAAAGTATTCTCATTGTCATATTGGCATTTTATGCAAAGAGAGTTTGATCATGCGGGATTCGTCGAGACATCGCTAATGCTGGCAATCTCAAAGAATGTTAAAATGAAATCGGCCAGAAAGGGACTGGTTACGGACGGAATGACAAAGCAGGAAATAGCAAAGATCGGGAAACTGGCCAATCAGTCGTTTCCAAAGGCCACCAAAAATGGAATTTGGGGCGATCCCAGACAGGCCACAAAGAGAGAAGGACACACAATACTAGCTGAAGTGACTGAAAATCTTGAAAAACAGTGTCAAGCTTACCTCACCAGGCGTATGTAATAATTACACCAGTGAAATTTTAATATAATCCCCCAATATCAGAGTCAATAAGTGATTAATGATGTCCGTTGATATGGCAGTAAAAGTATTGGATGAGAGTATCAATCAAGTTGTATTGATAAAACTCAAGGGAAGCAAGACCATCAGAGGAAATCTTCTAGGTTTTGACCAACACATGAACCTGCTACTTGACTCTTCAGAGGAAATACCCGCTGAAGGCGAGACTAAAAGCCTTGGAAGCATTGTAGTTAGAGGAGACAATGTGGTTATGATTTCACCTCCTCCACCAGTACAAAATTAGGTGATTTGTAATGACTAAAGGCACAACTTCTATGGGTGGTTTTACAAAGAAGAAAGTTCACATCAGATGCAGAAGATGTGGTAAGAACTCGCTTCATAAGCGTCACCACCAATGTGCAAGTTGTGGATTTCCAGAGGCCAAACGCAGAAAGTATTCCTGGATTAAATGGTACACCTAGATGCAAGAGATTGTTCTAATTCTTAGTTCATTAGCAGGCATTGCTACTGCAGCTGCTGTACGTAGAATGCCAAGAGACAAGAATCAGCTGCTCAGTCTTGGTGCCAGTTCGCAGATCAAAAGTCAAATCACATCCCTTAAAATTGAAAAGGACATACTTACCAAAACCATATCAAGACTATATCAAGCAGAATCAGACTTTTCCAACATCCAAAAAAACAAATTACTACCAATGTATCAGAATCAGTTAGGAATTATTTTAGCCAGATTAGAAAAACTCGAACAGGCAAGCAACCATCCGGACCTAGGCCCAGTAGGAGACGGTTTGATAACCCTGATGGATCAAAAGCTATCAAAGCTTGATGACAGATTATACGAATTGTCATCAAAGGTGACCAGTAACAAGATTGAGACACAGAAAAAGAAACCAGATACAAAACAAGAATCAAAGGTAAATCCAATCACGACATTCAACTTTGAGAAACCAAAGGAAAGTAAAATGGAGCCAATTGAAATCCCTCCGACAAAATCAAGGCAGTCATTTGAATTAACCACACTCACAAACGTCTCAAAAAGGGAACCAAAGTTCCCACTATTTGAAGATGCGATGCAGGTTGTAAAACCAATGCCACAGCCAAG
Organism: Candidatus Nitrosopumilus sp.; assembly: GCA_029263475.1. GTDB lineage: Archaea > Thermoproteota > Nitrososphaeria > Nitrososphaerales > Nitrosopumilaceae > Nitrosopumilus. The sequence continues at coordinate 18,931 of JAJCXK010000030.1, read as the reverse complement.
AGTAATAGAGACCGAACTAGTCAGGCCAAAAGAAGAGATCATGCAGGAAATCATCCAGACAAAACCAAAGATCGAGGACGAAATTGCGATAGTCCAATCAGCATATTCCAAACCTACGGTACAATTGAAGCAGGACATTGAGGCAAAAGTTGCAGAGATTACCGAGCACAAAGCACTTCCAGAACCAACTACAGAAAAACAAACAATACGGGATGATGACTTTGATGACGATGCAGACGATTTAGACAAAATCAAAGGCGATATAATGAAAGTACTATCAAAGCTTGATCAAGCAGAGGTGGAATAATTGACATATGAGGATGCCATCAAGGCATTGTCAAGTGACGCTTTAAAACTTGTAAGGGATAACTATGTTGTTGGGCTAGGTAGCGGTAGAGCAGCAACTGAACTTGTAAAATCACTTTCAAAACTAATCAAACTAAAAAACTACAATGTTGTAGGAGTGCCAACATCATTGCAGATCAAATTAATTGCAGAGAAAGGAGGAATTCCACTGGTAGAAGCTGATCAGGTAAAATACATTGATGTTGTGTTTGACGGTGCAGATCAAATTGACTCGCAAAAATATGTCATCAAAGGCGGCGGTGGCGCATTACTGCGAGAAAATATTTTATTCAGTCTAGCGAAAAAAATCGTGGTGATGGCAGACAAGACAAAATTTGTAAAGAGCTTTACAAGAACGGTTCCGGTAGAGATTCATCCGCTTGCAAGGAATTCAGTTGCAAAGTCAATCGAGAAGATGGGTGGAGAAGTGCAAATTCGCTCGTTAGAAAGAGGATACCCGTTCTTTACAGAAAACGGAAACATAGTTTTGGATTGTAATTTTGGAACAATAAAGAACCCCAAATCACTGACTCAGAAAATTAAACAGACGACAGGAGTTTTAGAATCAGGAATATTTCTCAGAAAACCAGACATAGTTTACAAAGCCAAGGATAACGGCAAGTTTGACATCATCTAGAAATCCATCCTTAACCAGATCTTTCAACCATGGAAACAAAGTCCACATTTGATTGGGTTCACACGTGCCAAGCCAATTAGAATTCTTTTTTGATTTTAAAGATCAATGCTTTGTTTCCGGACCATCGTGTCGAATTGCATTCATAAAGTCTTGATGTTCCAACAACAAATCAATCATTTGTTGGCGCAGATCTTCATGATCCATTATCGAATCAAGCATTGGTATCACCACCTGTTCAGACATTTGTCGCATATGAGAAGGATTTTGAAGCATCATTGAATGCATGTCTTGACTCATTTCAGAATTTATCCACATTACATGCATCATGTCCAGCATTCTTTCAGGATTTGCAAATTCAGATGAAGATACATGACCGGAGTGGTTTTGATATTCAGGACACCAAGAACATGCAGAATGATGCAATCCGTAGGAAGTTTCAGAATTTGTGACGGGATGATGAACCGAATCCATCCATCCAGAGTGCTGCTTCATAACGATTTCCATTTTAGAGTGATCTTTCATTGCGTCAATCATGTCTAGACGCAGTTTAGGATCACTGGCAATTGGGCCCAGCATGTTTTTGAGTAGATCAGCATCACTGCTTATTTGAGAAACCCAATTTGTGGATGTTCGTTTCATCACAGTCAGGTTTTTTTGCATCATTTCATGCCAATGATGCATCAAGGTCTGATTGAACACCATACTTTGCATCAGTTCGTTTGACATGGATGGACGCTTGCTCATAATTGATGGGTCATAGTTTCCATATCCCCTATCCACTAATTTTAGATAGGTTGAAGGCAACACGCATAGAGGAGAACCATTTATTTTTTGAAACAGTAATTGGTCAGATTTGCATGTCAGATTGTCAAGGTCTGCTAACTTTTTCCATTGTTGATGCAGAGACGTTTCTTCCTGGGCAAAAGAATTTTCAAAATACACAACACCGACAAAGATGCCAAAAACAGTTGCAAATAAAAGAAGATGCTGAAAATGCAATAAATCGCATCCACATTTTTGTTTTAAAAAGCAATCGTAAAATCAAGTGCACGACTAGGGATTATTTTCAAAACATGCTATTTTTTCGCTCGACTAATTTCCCATGACCCAGTTTGCCTACCACCTCAAAGTTTTCAGCCACCAGTTCTCCCCTGACAATGGTTTTAACAGGCCATCCTTTCAAGTTTCTTCCCTCATAAACTATGTAATCCGAAAATCCTCCAAACAGATCCGATGACACAGTTTTTTCTTTTTTCAAGTCTATCATAGTGATATCCGCGTCTGAATTTTTCTCAAGTGCACCCTTTTGAGGATACATTCCAAAGATACGGGCGGCATTCTCACTGGTAAATCGAATGAACTGATTCAGCGTGATTCTATTTTGATTAACACCATCGTTAAGCAATATTGGAACCGCAGTCCCAATCCCCGGAAATCCTGCAAGTGCACCCCAAACATCGTCACCTCCAAGTTTGAGCTTAAGTTGATTCGCAACATGATCCGTGCCTATTGTATCGATAAGATTTTGAGACAGTGCATTCCAAACGGCCTTGCGATCGTTTTCCGTTCTGATTGGAGGCATGACTTTTGCAAGATACCCGGATTGTTTTTCATATGAAAGCGTCAAGTAATGAGGACATGTTTCGACAAAAATTTTTGTTCCGAGTTTTTTCTCTTCCTCAATTTGTCTTAATGCTCGTTCAGAACCGATGTGTACGAAATAGATTACGCAATCATAGTCTCGACCAAACTTTGACACGGTTTTGATTGCTTTCGCCTCAAACTCGGGAGAGCGACTTGATGACCATGCGGACAGACCGTCCTGATGTTTTTCTTTTGCAGTTTTTATTCCACATCCGCATGATTCATAGTCTTCCGCATGAACCAACACAGGGCAGTCAAGTTCTGCTGCAGCCTTGACCGTTTGTTCAACTATCTCATCGGTAACATCCACCTGTGCTGCAACAAGAGCAGAAGAGTCAGGCGGCATGTCCATATATACGTGACCTACTTCGCCACCAAGATTCATGTAAATTTTAAAAGATCTAACTCCTTTGCTTACGCAAAAATTCATCTCACTGATTTGTTGCTGAGTGAAAATAGAAGCATGAATTGCGTAATCAACATAATGATTTTTGGATGCAGCATCAAGTTGAGACTGTAAAGAACGGGTGAATGAACCTCCCAAACGAAGCATTCTCATCATCGTAGTTACTCCACCTATTGCCGCAGCATGAGATTCAGTTTTTGCAGCCCGATTTATCGGAGAGTATACGCCATAGTGAACATGAGTGTCAATAGGACCAGGAATCGACACTAGTCCATGTCCATCAATTATGTTGTCAGATGCAGGCACATCATTCGTGAATCCAACAATTTTTCCATCATCAATTATGATATTTTGATCCACCATTCCCCTAGAGGAAAAAACGTGTGAATTCGTAATTACGGTATCATAAGTCATCTGAAAAATTGGTGTTTTCTAGGCTATTATGCGTTAAGATATATCGTTAAGATCACCTATCTGAGGATTAATTTACAATACAAGAAATATCGATACAGCTAAACAAGATCACCTGCAAATTAGACACCAGTAAAACACATCCAGAATTTTTTACTTTGAAATGATTGTAGTACAGTACTTTCAAGCAAATACAGAATTTTAATTGGGACGATATCCCGACTAACTTAATTAAATAGAATGAACTCAGACTTTCATGAATTGGAAAAAGTCGCTTGTTGAGAGATTGGGAAACCAATGCAGAGTTTGTAATCAAAATGATACTGAAAAACTAGACATAGGTTTTCTCAATGATCAAGAATACCTAGAGGAGCAATATTTTGAAAATAAGAATGAGATGTACGTTTGGTTTGTCCTGCACTTCAAGGAAGAATCAAAATATTTGCAGTGCATTTGTGTAAATTGCAAATCAAAAAAAGCAGAAGATAAGTCAATTCCATTGTCAAAACTGGAGGAATTTCATTTTACACCAAAGGCAATGGACAGACAGGAGATAATGGAATGGATGAGCAAGAAAGCAGAAGAATTATTGAAATTCATGAGAGATAACAAGCAATTCATCCCCATACAAAGAAGACTAGATGGTCATTATGGAAGCTTAAGAGACAAGTTTGCAGAGATCGACCGAAACGTTGCACTAATAGAGTTCGAAAAGAAATGGTTGCCAAAGAGATTTGCAGACGTTATTGAGCAAGACCTTGATGAAAATCCGGAAATCAAGGATATGGTACTAAAACACCACAGACCAAAGATTCCAGATACGGGTCATTAGTAGAAAAAATTACGAATTTGGAAGGCGATATCATGACAATTCATAATCAGTAAAAGACATGACAAGTGCCATTTTTTCCCCACGGCGCTAAAAAAATTAGCGCGTGAACAATTCAATCCACACATTTAGATCAACTTTATCGAGAAAATGAATAAAAGAAGAACTTTGGGAATTAACTCAAGGGCCGGTGGTTTAGTGGTATAATGCCTCGTTCGCAACGAGGATGTCGGGGGTTCGATTCCCCCCCGGTCCACTTTTCCAGAAACTATTATACGTAAATGAAAAATACCATCATCATGGAAGTTTTTGACGGTAAAAAAGCTGCACAGGATTACATGTCAAAGCATACCTTGGCATTCTCAACCCCGGAATTAACTTTGATGAGATTTGCGTTTTGGTTAGGGGACTCGGTTCCAGATCCAAAGAAGGATGGCAATGCAGTTCCAAGAATGATGACGTTCTTAACTGAACAGGATTTTGAACCTGTTTTGATTGATGATGATACATACGTCCCATCAGGAGCAGTGAAAAGCTCAGCATTTGTCGGAAATGCATACAGCGAACCACAGTCAAACGGAGGCTTTTGCTCAGAATGCGGCACGAGTCTTTCTGAAACCGCAAAGTTCTGTCCAGAATGCGGCACCACGCAATAACAGAAAAATAATCTTAATAATCTAATTTTATGCCTTTGTTCCACACTTTGTGCAAAACTTGGCATTTGCCTTCAGGGCCGCGCCGCATGAAGAGCATCCATTTCCGCTTGGTTGCTGGTATTGCTGTGGAGGTGGAGCAGTCTGTCTAGGCATCAAAGCAGGATCAGGCGAAGGCAAGGTTCCAACATCCCCAAATGATTCTTGGGCAGAAACAATTCCAGGTGGCCCTGCACCGCCTACAGGATTATCTGCAGTTCCAGACCTTGGAGGTTGACCCATACCTCCTGCCATCATTCCAGGCTGACCCATCCCAGGCATTAAACCGGGAGATTGAGTACTGCCGGAACCATTTCCCACAGACTTTTTTAACTCAAATATTACCTTGATAGCTAGAAATTCCAATGCGGAATATGCAACCGTGTAATCACCTAACTTTTGGAAGAATTCTTTATCGCTAAGCTGGCCTTTTTTGTACATGTTATTGGTATCTAGAAACGATTCATAATATCCCTGAGATTCATCAAACAAACTTTGCAGTTTGTCAAAAAGCATACCCAGTGTATCTACTTCGCCAAACGACATGATTCCACGTGCATTTTGGAATATTAATTACTTTAGGATCAAAAAAGAGAGAAACCGTATTTGAGATTTATGCGAGCGCTCTATCAATCATACCTTGATATGATTCTTTAGAAGCTGCACCGACCTGCTGGCTAACTATCTCACCTTTGTTTAGGAGGATTAATGTTGGAATACTAAATACGTTGTATTTCGAAGCCAATTCATTGGCCTCATCAACATTGACCTTAACAAATTTTACTTTGCCGTCATAGTCAGCTGCCAGTTCTTCAACTACCGGACCCACCATTCTACATGGACCACACCATTCGGCCCAAAAGTCTACAAATACAGGGATGTCAGAATTTATTACATCAACTTCCCATGATTTTGCATCTGAAATTTGCGTTACAGCCATTATAGATTTAATTCATAGAACACACCTAAAAATGTTCACCAGAATTAATGCCATATTATTTGTACGACGATTTGAATTGATATATACTTAAATGACGTTTTGACAAATCCCAATCATGAGCACGGAAACTAGACTGAAAAAACTAAGGGGATCTGGAGGCTACATTATGGCTAGCGTTACAGACGAGCAACAGGTAAAAGGAAACCTTGGAGGGCCTGATCTGTTTTTGGCACCCATAGGAAGACTAGATTCTGAAATAATTACTAAACATTTTTGCAACACTTGTGAAAAAGAATTTGAAGGCTCTCCAAAAATAGAGTTTGAAAATCCGAACGAGGAAGTTGCAGAAAATCTAATACTTGCAGAGAAAGGGCAATACATTTGTAATTCATGCAATGCATCGATTGCAGAATATAGAGAATTCAAAAAGCAAGATGAACAAGTAGAGGTAGGAAGTGCAAAACCATTAGACCCTCAGATACAAAGTACGCCTCAAGAAGCTGCTGCATCAACAGCAAGCACGCCTCAAGAAGCTACTACGCAGCCAGGTCCAGTAACCTCAATTACATCAATTGAAGGAAAAACCGTTTACGATGAGAATGCAAATAAAATTGGAACTGCAAAACAAGTCGGCATTGACTCCACACAGTCCATGGTTATTGTAATTACCAAAAACGATGGTGCAGAAGGCAGCATACCTTGGAGTAGCATAAAGAAGATAGGAGAGATAATTCTATTAGGAAATCCAGAAGAAGCGAATCCAGGAAAGTGTTCCAGCTGCGGATTTACAAATAAAGAAGGTTCCAAGTTCTGTGAAGAATGCGGAAATAGAATCTGAGAGGATCTCAGTAAATTTAATCAATGGTACCATAAACAACAAAATAATTGTCAAAAAGTATGATTCCTAAAGGAGTGATCAAGGACATCATAATTGTCGGTGTCGGAGTTCTGGTGATTTGGCTTGGTCTACAAGTAGCATTTGGCACACAAAATCCATTTTATGTTGTCGCAAGCGGAAGTATGATTCCAGTTTTAGAAGTGTACGATGTTTTGATAGTTCAAGGTCATGAGCCTTTTGAAGATATTGAAGTAGGAGACATAATCGTGTTTAATCGTCCATCGGATCACAATCGAGTAATCGTACACAGAGTAGTGTCAATCATGGAGGATAATCCTAAAACAATCAGAACCCAAGGAGATGCGAATCCAGGATCAATTCCAGGAACTGACTTTCCGATTACAGAAGAAGAGTACATTGGAAAAGTGGCACATACACTTCCGCAAGTAGGATACATCACACAATTGCTAAAACCACCTGTAAACTATGTCATAATTGCAATTGTTATTGGAATAATGATAGTGAAACAATTTACAAAAAAGAAAGACAAGAAAGGATTGGAATTTACAAACCCACTGGATTCAGAGAATCCTGATGCGATTGAGGAATTGGAAGACATTGACAAGATTGCCAAAGATTCAGAGTATTCAAAACATGTAGAAGATGCAAGCGATGTAGAAAAATCTCAAAATGCAGGAGATGAAGAGGAAAAATCTGAGTCTTCAGAAGAATCATCTGAAAATAAAAAAACAGATGAGAAAAAAGACTAGAAAGATGATTGAACTTACAGAAATACAGGCAAACAAGTTCACATATGCCAGTTTGTCAAAAGCAATAGATCGTCCTGTTTGCTTGGTAATGCAATTATGTCAAATTTACTAAAAAAGGATCCTCAGAAATCATAAGTTTCAAGAGTAGTGCTACTTAAGAAATAGTGAAAAAATGGATTCTAAAACAAGATATAGAATTATTTTTAAAAAACTACTTTGGATGTAGATGAAACAAGTAATGTTTTATGAGTGAAAAAATCACCAAAAATTAAAAATATCTTTTGAATCTAAAGAACGGAGTCTTTTGTTTTGAAAACTCTCTTAAAGTATTCAGATGACTCGATTGGTTCTTCAATGTCATTTGTTATACCAGCCAAGTTCTTTGCCAAGTTCTTCTTGTAACCAACCTGCATTTGTCTTTGAATCTGGATTCGTTGCGCCTGTGGAGAACCTGCACCATGCATGGATTCGGTTAGATATCCAACCGCATTTCTACCCAGAGTCATATTTTCAATTAATCGCAAAATTCTCATCCTATTCTCCACATCAACACCTTTTCTGCCTACAAGATACTTTTGAAGTAATGGACCTGCTACTGGATGCCTAAAGTCCTTTTCAGATGGAAGAGTAACCATCAATCCGCCTGCAATATCTTGTGCAAGTCTGCTAATCTCATATGGGAATCGTGTAACGTTATGTTTACAAACTTGTGCCAGCATGTCATCGTTTAGGAAAACGCCAGACTTCATCTTCTGTCCTTGGTAGGATGATGCAATCCCGGCAGCAAAAATCGTTTCGTTAAGATGCGTCATCTCAATTATCTTATCCTTGATATGAGATACCTTTGGAACACCGTTATAGTCTGCAACTGTAGCTGCAGCGCCAATTAACACATCACCCAAACCTGTTTTACATACATAGCTACGTCTGTGATAGCAGGTAAATCGCTCTACAAGCATAGATGCAAACTCGAATTCGCCATGCATGAAAACTTTGTCCCACGAAATGAATACTCTATCTAAAATTATTAGCGCTTCTTGTCCACCAAACTTTGCATTGCCATCATCAATGTCACCTTCTTCCATGCTTCTTGTGTCACAGGATTGTCTACCGTAAATGTAAGTAATTCCTTTCGCGTCAGCTGGAACTGCCCCTACAACCGCCCAATCTTTATCATTTTCAGTTAATCTAATTGTAGGCATCAAAAGGATCCAATGAGAATTGATGCAGCCAGTTTGATGTGCTTTTGCACCAGAAACATAGATTCCTTTTTCATCAGTATCTACAACTCTAGTAAACAAATCAGGATCATCTTGTTCTGCCGGTCCTTTGCTTCGATCTCCCTTCGGATCAGTCATTGCACCGCCAATTACAAGATTTTCTTTTTGGACCATTTTTACAAATTCTAAGAATCGTTTATGATAATCTGTTCCATGTTTTTCATCAATTTCAAACGTAGTAGAGTGTAAAGAATTCATTGCATCCATTCCGACACACCTCTGGAAACAAGTTCCAGTGTTTTGTCCCAACTTTCTTTGCATTTTATTTTGTAAAACTAAATCTTCTGCACTTTCTGCAATATGTAAAAACCTGTTAACCTTCATTCCAGTAATTGATGAATCTGCAGAAGCTAATGATTCTTCACGAACGGCAAGATCATATGTTTCAGCAACTGCATTAATTGATGGCCTAATCATGGGATGATCTACTGGTTCTTTTACTAGTTCTCCAAAGAGGTAAACTGTAAGATCACGCCCCCTAAGACTTTCGATGTAATCATCCCCAGTCCTAATTGTCTTTAAGACGTTAGCCATGTAACTATACTCAGAACTATGTTGTATAAATATTATAATTCAATTATGGAAAAATCTAGGAATACACTTCAGCTAAAGTCCTATTCTGACGTCAAGAATGCGACATCCCTTACCTTTCTCCATTACCAATACTGGATTCATATCCAACTCTTTGATCTCTTCAAAGTCAGAAACCAGTTGAGATAGTCTTTGAATACATTCAGAAAGCTTTGCAATATCTGAAGGCTTTTCACCTCTAACTCCCTGTAAAAGTTTCTGAGTTTTAATTGAGGCTATCATGTCATCAGCTTCTAAACCAGTGACAGGAGCTAGCTTGAAAGTCACATCTTTGAGAACCTCAACGTAGATGCCGCCCATTCCAAGCATGATTACCGGACCGAAACCAGGTTCAAGTTTTGAACCAATGATCAATTCCTTGCCACCCTTTACCATCTCTACAATCAAAACTCCTTTGATCTCAGCCTTGCGGTCATATTTTTTAGCATTTTTGATAATTGTCTTGAACGCGTCTTCAATCTCCTCATCGCTTGTGAGATTTACCTTGACACCACCAGCATCAGATTTATGAATAATCTGAGGCGATGCAATTTTCATCACGACAGGATAGCCAATCTTCTTTGCAACTTTAATTGCTTCAGACTCATTTTTGGCAAGTGCACTTTGAGGCAATGGTAAGCCATATGCTTTGAGAACTTCTTGACCCTCTTCTTCCAAGAGATTGGGTCTTTTTTCTTTTCGGACCTTGTCAAAAATTTTCTTTGCTTTTGCTTTGTTTACTTTGAATTTGGTAATTTTTCCATTTGGAGCTTCAACCCAATTTGAAAACCTAGTCATTGCACCAAGGGTTCTGATTGCACCTTCTGCATAGTTGTAATAGGGGACGTCACCATCTGCTAAAATTTCTCTATTCGTAATCCCTTCATCTAAACCCATCAAGCTTGCAAGCATGGTTTTGTTGTATTTCTTGGACATTTCAACAACAACTTCTGCAAGCTTGTCATAATCCAGAGTGCCGGAAGGAGTACACATTGTAATTACAGAACCAACTTTTGGATGCTTAAGTACACGATCCAAAACATTGTGGAATCTGTTAAAATCAGCATCTCCTACAATGTCAACAGGATTTCTTGAGCTTCCCCAAGGTGGAATCACCTTGTCAATATTTGCTCTGATACTTTTTATTTCTGCCATCTTTAGATTCATCTTAGAACATGCATCAGTAGAAATGATGGCAGGCCCTCCCGCATTTGAAACAATTACAAGATCACCGCCTAATGGCAGGGGTTGTTTTGAAAATGCAGTTGCATAATCAAACAGCTCTTCCATGGTATCAACTCGAATTGCACCCGATTGTTTGAGTAAGGCATCATAGATTTCGTCAGAACCCATCAGAGCTCCAGTATGAGACATTGCTGCCTTTGCACCCTCAGGACTGCGTCCAGACTTAAGAACAAGTACAGGTTTTTTGAGTTTTTTAGTAATATTTTTACAAACTTTAAGAAATTCTTGTCCATCACCCATGTCTTCAAGATACATCACAATGACTTCGGTTTGCTTATGATTTGCAAGAATTTTTAGAATATCAACTTCGCTCATCACAGCTTTGTTTCCAAGACTAACAACTGCAGAGAAGCCAATTCCTTGTGCACTGGCATCTTCCACTAATGCGGCACATATTGCGCCACTTTGAGATACAAGTGCTATTTTTCCAGACTTTGGAGTGACTTTGAGAAAAGTTGAATTCATCATTGTCTTTGGATCAAGATTCATGACTCCAAGACAATTTGGTCCAATAACTTGGATTTTGTATTTTTTGGCTATGTCTTTAATTTCTTGTTCACGTTTGGCTCCTTCCTCATCAACTTCTTTAAATCCAGCCGTAATGATGATCACACCTTTGATTTTTTTCTTTCCACATTCTTCTAACACAGGCGCTACCAATGTATTTTTGATAACGATAACTGCAAGATCAATTGGTTTGGGAACATCTAAAACGCTTTTGTAAGCTTTTTTGTAAAAAACGGTTTCTCGAGAAGGACTGATCGGGTATACTATTCCCTTAAAACCATTCATAATGTTTGAGGTAATTGTAGCTCCTACACTTCCTCTTTTGTCAGACGCCCCAATCACCGCGATTGATTTTGGAGATAAAATAGGAGACTCTGCCATGTTAAATTTGAAGGGAGATTTTGTATAATAAAGTTATTCTTGAAAACATTTCTTGTGTTATTTTTAGATTCCGAGCATTTTTCCAGCCAGATTCTCTTTTCTAGAAACCCAAATTATTGAAAGGGTAGAGAATTTTGCAATTATCACCCATACTTCTTGTGTCAGATTCCTAAGAAATTCATTATTTATTGCAAATTCATGATTTAATTTGTTTACTGTATTTTTGGAATCACTGTAAATTGTAACTTCCTCATCAGAATCAACGTGTTTCTTTAAAGCAGAAATTATTGCCACGTATTCAGTATGATTATTAGTAATTTCTAATTTTTTCATAAAAATACTCTTCAGTTTCTTTTCAATAGATCCATATCCATTACTAGAACCCAATAACTGTCAACAATAACACTAATTCTCATCTTTATACAATCGGGTCATCTTTACAATAGAATTTAGCACGATCAAGTAAATGATTGTAGATATTACCTGAGACGCAATTGATGCCAAATATGGATCATAGTTGATTGTCAGAAAATAGTATTGAAATGCCCATCTAGCAACAGTATAAATGACTTCAGCGATTCCCATTGAAGTAATTAATTTTTTTAGATCATGTTTCAGTTTTACAGTATCTGTTTCACCAGATTCTAAACGATATTTTTTCCTATTGCTCAAATAGAATAGTCCGATAAAAACAGAAAAGTAGATCACGTAATCTGCAATTGTGGTATATGTTGTGTTTATGAAATCTGCTTGATCAGATAAAAGTTGGGCAATTATTGCAGAAATGATTATTGATGATGCAAACGCTGCAAGAATATTCTTGTTGAGCCTTAGGTATTCTTGTAACATGATTCGATTATTTTTTGTTACAAATAAACCAAGACTAATCCAAGGTAATTTTTAGGAATATAATCAGGCCTGCAAATTCTGCAATTCCCACTCCCAACATGTACGGAAATATTTCATGAGAGAAAATTTCTTCCATCGAGAAATAAGCTAGAGCACCAATGACGTTATGCAGAAACAGCATCGCTGCAACTACTATCATACCCAAGGGAAGCTGTGCCCGGGTGTTGACATACATCTTTCCAAATATCACAATAAGGATTCCAAGAATGCCCATGTTTGCAATGGAGACAACAGACAATACCAAAGAAGTGGATTCCATTTAGTGTAAAACACATCTTGAGCTTTTATTTACTTTTATCCAATTTTTCTTCAATTTCTTCAAATGTCTCCATATTGACTTCAAGAAAGGTGGATACAAAAAAAGTTACACCGTATTTTTCTCCAACCTTGCTGATCAAGTTATTCTTTTCAAGTACCCTAATGTGATGCTGAATCGCCTTGTAATCAAGACCTAACTCCTTTGCGAGTTGATTAATGTTAAACGGATTTTCCTTTAGTTTGGAAATGATTTTTAGTCGATTTAACCCTCCGCGAGAGCCCGAAAATACAAACCAAAGTAGCCTTTTCGCATCCGAATCATTAGCCATAAATTATGAAATTTAATCGGATTTGCCACTAAAAGGTATTTTGTGTTAGAATCAAAATAGAAAGTATAAAAAACATAATTAGATAAACGGATTGAACCAAAAAATGATGCTAAATTATGATGCTCCATTGTATAGGCCACCATCGGAAGCTAGATCGCTAATTTTCCAGGTTACGCTAGGTTGTTCATTTAACGAATGCTCCTTTTGCGACATGTACAGATCAAAAGAATATTCAGAAAGGACATGGGATGACATAAAGGCAGAAATTGACATGATGGCAGGATATGTACCAGACACTACGAGAGTATTTCTTGCAGATGGTGATGCGCTGAATCTAGATTCAGAGTTTATGATAAAAATTGTAAAGTACATTAGAGAAAAATTTGCAAACATTGAGAGAATTTCCTGCTACGCAATGCCGATGAACATTTTGAAGAAGACATCTGAAGAATTAAAGAAAATGAACGAGGCAGGATTAGACATGTTCTATCTAGGAATCGAAAGTGGCTCAGACATAGTTCTAAAAAAGGTAACAAAAGGAGCTGTTGCAAAAACAATCATCAAGTCAGTCAACAAAGCAAAGGATGCAGGTTATGTAATGTCATGCATGGTGATTTTAGGACTTGGTGGAAAAGCATACTCCAAAGATCATATCAAAGGAACAGCTGAGGTGATCAGTGCATGTTCACCACATTATGTTGGCGCATTGACGCTATATCTTGAAAATGGAATAAAGCAGGAATTTCTTGACAAATATGATGGTAAATTTGTTAGAATCGATGATGATGAATCATTGGAAGAGCTGTATGACTTGATTGATCAGATTAAAACAAACAACGAAATCGTATTTAGAGTAAATCACGGTTCAAATGCATATACTGTAAAAGGTACTTTCCCACAAGATAAACAAGAGATGCTAGAAAAAGTGGAGTGGATGAAGCAGCATCCAGAAATTGTACGTCCACAAGGATTAAGAGGATTCTAAATTAGATTTTCTAGACTTAGATATACAACTTTGAAGATTTTCACCACGTAATCCCCTTCAAAAATTTTGCTAGTTTCACCATTTTCAGAATTTAAAACACGGAACTTGTACTCATATTCACCATTTTGCCCCACATCTGTCTGAGCAAAATGAACTGCATCATTATTTTTGAAAATTTGAATTATCACAGGATAGCCTTCAACAGGATTTTGGATCTTTCCTTCAACAAATGCCCATGGCAGCAAATTTTCTTCAGGAGAATGGAAAACAATGGTTGATTTTTCAAGTGCCATCATACCACCCATTGAAACAATTTCTGTTTGACGTTCATGGGAATGACCATCCACCAAGGTCTGACCAGAGTGAGGATGGGCAAATACGGAGTCCGTTGAAACAGATAAAAGAATTACCAGAGTCAAAATACTTGAAAATAAAATAAGATTGTTCACGTCAAAACCAAGTAGCAGGGGTTTAAGAATATTTCAGGTTAAAGAGCGTCAATAATAGATTCAAGGTTTGCCGGAAGAGCTGGAAGATCTGTATGACTCTCATTGTTTTGAAGCACATCAGGTCCGATCCTTCTGACTCGTTGAGTTCCAATAAGGGTGTCAATGTTTCTTTGAATGTCTTTTTCAGACAGTATGGTCATCAACTTTTCAGTGACGACTTCTTCATTTTCATATTTTTTTATCCCGTATTGAACAATGATTGTTTTTTCATCAGATGAAAATTCAGACATACAAAACGATCAATTTTTGCAGAGTAAAAACTTGCCTGTCACGGAAATAGTTTCTTTTTGAGCTCATCGGTTTTGGGAATGCCAGTAAACTCTAATTTTTCTTCGATGATTAATCCGGGAGCGGTAAAGATAGGGTATTTTTCCAGATATGAGGGATTTTCAGTGACATCAATCAAATCATAAGAAACTCCAAGCACATCTAACATCTTTTCCAATACAATACAGTTTGAACAGCCAGGAGTGGTTAGAACTTGCACTTTCATGACTGTAAAAACTGTTCAGGGTTTTGTTCAAATGCCCAACTACAGGTTGCACAGCAGAACCGGTATTCCTTTCCCTTGTGCATTATTGATTGTCCCTTATCTCCAACGTCCATTCCACATACAGGATCTTTCATACGCAATCATTTCATTTTTTCTTGGTAAAATACCAAACTATTGGAAATACAATCAAGCCCGCAAATAAGATCGGTACAATCTCCTCAGGAATTTGTGAGGCATGCCCATGTTCATGTTCGCCTATATGAAATTCAGGAGGAAGTAAAGTGGTGGAAATTAGATTGTTCCATCCAATATGAATAATCGTACTCTCATACCATTCGTGTCCACCAGGAATGCCATTAATAATTAAAAATGTGCCAATGATAATCAACATCCAACCAGTGATATTTTCAATTCGTTGACGATTTAGAGTAATTCCTTTCGTTGCATTTACCCCGGCAATTGCAAGAACGGATAATAGGATAAGCGGGATTGCACGTCCAACTCCATGAACTGCTCCCAAGCTTGCACCAATCTCCACACTTCCGCTTCCCGCAACATAGATCAAAAGCCAATAGAACATAGGATTAGGACATCCAACCCCGGCATTTCCCAACAGCAGTCCCATGAAAAATGATTTTGAATAATCACCTCGGTTTTGAATGAATTTCGGAGTTCCCGAATAAGAAGGAAGTTTTATCTCAAAAAGTTTGAGTTGAGATAAACCGAAAATAAATGCAGCAATGCCAGCTATTAGAAACATGTAGACAGAAATCTGATCCAGATCAGCTGTTTGACCTAAAGCGCCAATTCCAAATCCATAAAACGTTATTGTGATTGTCAATCCGGCACCAAAAAGTAATGCCATGACGAGTCCTTTCTTTCCTCCTTTTCCCATACTAAGTGGAACGATTATGAAGACAAGGGGAAGAGTGCATGGAAGAATTATCATGGACAATCCAGCAAGATAAGAAATTGTTAGCCAAGAAGGATATGACAATTCTTGTCCAGCGCTAATTGCCATAGGATTAGTTGCAGCAAAAACTCCACCTAGAAAGATCAGTGAAAATAAAATAAACGCAGTAGTAATTAGAAATTTTTTTGCCGTGACTTGTTCAGACATAATCATTATGAAATAGTCGAATATTTAATCA
Organism: Candidatus Nitrosopumilus sp.; assembly: GCA_029263475.1. Taxonomy (GTDB): domain Archaea; phylum Thermoproteota; class Nitrososphaeria; order Nitrososphaerales; family Nitrosopumilaceae; genus Nitrosopumilus. The sequence goes on along the minus strand of JAJCXK010000030.1, from coordinate 2,802 downwards.
GAATAGAATTTTTTAGATTTAAATGGATTGCACATACCAATGAATTTAAAGAAAAAAGAAAAAATAAAAGGAAAAATTATTCCTATTCGACAGTAATACTACCTATCATCCACGGATGTAATTGGCAATAGTAATCATAGAATCCTGCAACACCAAATGTATGCTCAAATCTATCATCAGCAGACATGAAACCACTATCAAATCCATTTGGAACGTCTAATCCAACAATATCTACATCAGCATTTCCAGAAGTTACCGTGTGTGGTAACGTATCAGAGTTTATCCATGTGATGGTATCTCCGACATGTGCTGTGAGGCTACTTGGCATATAACACCAATCATCAACTTCACATCCTGGAACGCCTGTGCCAACTGGAATATCAACGGTGTTTGGCGGTAGATCTTTCATTTCTGGAATACCCCCTTCAGAATAAGATTCTTGAGCAACACGTTCTGCTTCTTCAATAATCTCTTCAATTTCTTCTAGAGTAAACTCCATTGAAACTCTACCACTGTCATAAACAGCAAGTTGTGTTCCTACATCTTCAATGAGTTCAGATGTGATAGTTAGTCCAACAAAACCATCATAAACATCAGTGATTCCCTCAAATGCTTCGTTGAGAGATATACCATTGAGTTCTAATTGGTATGTGTATTCCTCTACCGCATTAATGAATTCTGGATCAACATTTTGTGGCTCAGCAGTTAAATGAACTGCTTCAACTGCATCTGCAGCCTCGAGTTTGCCCGAGTTATACAATGCGATTTTTTCACCAACATCTTCAATAATGTCAGATATGATAGTTAGTTCAACAAAACCATCATAAACATCAGTGATTCCATTCATTGCTTCATCAGCTGAGATCTTATCCAATTCAAACTTGTGGATAACCTCATCTAGTGCACTTGCAAGTTCTGGGTCAACATTTTGTGGCTCAGCTGTAAGATGAATTGCTTCAACTGCTTCAGCTCCTGATAGTTTGCCAGAATCAATCAATGCAATCTTGCCTTCTACTGCTTCTATTATGTCAGAAGTAATGTAGAGGTCAACAAAACCATAGTGTGCTTCCTTGATTCCCTCTAGTGCCTCATCAGCTGAGATCTTATCCAATTCAAACTTGTGGATAACCTCATCTAGTGCACCTTGGTACTCTGGGTCAACATTTTGTGGCTCAGCTGTAAGATGAATTGCTTCAACTGCTGTTGATGCATCAAAAATTCCTTTTTTGTAGAGACTGAATTTTTCGCCTACACCATCAATGATGTTAGTATTGATTCTTGCTTTCACATATGCATCATGTATTTCCTTGATTCCCTCTAGTGCCTCATCAGCTGAGATCTTATCCAATTCAAACTTGTGGATAAAAGCATCTAATTGGGCTGGAAATTCTTGATCAGCATTGTGTGAAGATGGTACAATCTTACTTGTACTATGACTGTCAGAATGATCATTTGAATTTGCGTTCGTTACTGTTCTAGGACTACTAAAAAATGCCTCAGACCAGTTTGCATCAAATGCTTCTTTATCACCTGGATAATCAGAACACAGCATTGATCCGCAGATGTCAGTACTTTTAGATGCACCATTTTTGCTTTTTAGGGCATCCGCATCTGAAACAAGATTTGTTCCAAGTACTCCAACAACCATGATTGTTGCCATGACAATTACCAGACTTGTTTTTGTCATAAGTTCTAGCAAAAAATTTTTGATTTAAACGGTGTAAATATTCTAGATCATTGTTCTAAGATTTGAGAATGTTAACAAATCCAACAACACCTAATTTCTTTTTGGCAGGAATGGGATCAATGCCCTTACGAATTCCATAATATTTTTGGTTTGGATGTAAACTGTTCCCGGACCTATAATCTCTAAAACCAATGCTTCACCTCCAAACAAAGTGGTCTTCAAACTTCCATGTTTTGTGACTCTGTACTCTGCAGTAGAGCTCAACGCAACCAACTGATAATTATCCAGATACATCTTTTCACCAGACTGTAGATCTTTTCTTAGAATTCCTCCCCAAGCATTTACAAACATCTGACCAGTACCGACTGTCTTTAGCATGAACAGATTACTTCCAAATATTCCTTTTGTGAATCCCTGCCACTTTGTATCCAATGTTAAATCTGCAGTTGAACCAACAAAAGAGCCAGATTGAACAATAAATTCTTCATTTACATCAATTACCTCAATATCCCCAAGCATGTTTCCAGTAAGACCGAGTTTACAGTTGTCTTCTTCTGCGATAAACTCATTTACAAAAAATGATTCACCCCCTAATGCGGCAGCTTTGAGTGATTTTAGAAATCCGCCTTTTCTCATTCTAGTTTCTGTTTTTAAATTTCCTTTGATGAATACCATTGCGGCAGCTTCTGCAGTAATCTTTTCCCCTTGATTTAATGTGAATTCAATTAATCCCATGGGATTTTTTACAATTTCATATTCCATCATAATCTGTTCAGTCTAGAAATATAATAAAATTATGAATCAGTCGGGATCTAAAAATTCCAATTTATTTCTAGAAAATAAATTAACAGCGCATGGATTTGAACATGCATAATTTGTACGTTCACATCATTTACAAATGTAGATTTTCAGAACAAATTACATTAATTTTATTTTATATTTTTTGACCATGTTTGCATCCAACAATCTTTTGTTCATCATACGAACTTCCTGGCCTTCATCCTCTTGATCTTTTCCTGCAACAGCATGCATCCCTGTATCAGCGTCTCAGGCCTTGGAGGACATCCCGGAACGTAGACATCTACAGGAATGACACCATCGATTCCCGGAAGCAC
>JAJCXK010000029.1 GCA_029263475.1 Candidatus Nitrosopumilus sp. | reverse complement strand
TCAATTCTTCGTCTGTAAAAGAAACATGAAAGTCTTGATTAAAATCTGAATTCTCTGAAGATAGCCAACTAAAATCCCAGTTCATTCGTTTCTTGAATGCCTCAAGTTTTTCCAAAGGAGCTTTGGAAATTGTAACCATGGTAACGTCTCTGTTTGCAAGATGAACTATGGCAGGTTCATAATGATCTGCAAGAAAAGAACAAGACTTGCATCCTTCCTCCCAGGTTTCCTCAAACATAAAATGATATACAATTAGCTGGCTTTTGTCATCAAATAGATCACTCAAATGAAATTTTCCGTTTGGTCCTTCAAAGACGTAATCTTTTTCAACTTTGACCCACGGTAAATTCTGTCTTGCTTGTGTTATCTTGTCTCTTGCTTTGGAATGCTCTTTTTCTTTTTTCAATAATTCGAGACGTGCTTTGAGCCACTTTTCACGTGAAACTATGGGTGGGGAAATCATGATGAAATAAGATGTTTCAAGCATTTAAGACTAGTAGTGAAAATTTTACCAGTTAGTTATTTTTCAATATTTTTTACTTCCACGTGGGTGTACTTTCTAACTCCTTGACCATATCCCCATGAACATTGTGCTGGGGATATAGTTAAGGCAGTCAATAAAGGACCCACGTGGAAATGAATAATTGAATAAAATACTATTAAAATTCTTAACATGTATTGATCCTATTTTTTGGAAAAAAAGTGTCTTGCAATTATTCATTGTAAAATAATTTTAAACAAACGTCTAATGTGAACCTGAATCAATAATGTGATGTCACATTCTATCATGTATTGTTAATTTGAGGTATTGGTATGTTGTACGTTAATTTTATCTCTGTTACCTGTTAATTGATGATTATAGTATAATTTACAAGAATTAGTAACCCTAAATTGTCAATATTCTCTTATTTCCATTATGTCATCTAAAGTAAAAGATGTTGGAGGCACTGATGACTTTAGATCTTATTTTCAAGCATTGTCTGATATGGATCCTTTGAAAAAGGAATTACAAGAAGCGTTTACAATTTTAAAATTTGCTGCACTTTTCGCATACTGTAAGACCTGATTCGTCATTGATCGTAATCTCGACTCCCGAACTATGGCATTCAGAACACAGGCCTCTCATGGGAATTCAAGCTTCCTGCAATTATTGCATACCAGAACCGACATCTCCTGTCCCCTTGATTTGATGTCCTTGTAGGTCACATCTGTCTTGTCCCTGCTGCAATGGTGGCACACTCCTATCATGAAAATTATCTTTGTATCATGAGATAATTTCAAACTGTTTGTGAAGATTTGGTTCGATCTGGGTCAATAAATGAAAATTAAGTTAGTTTTTTGAATTACTTTTATATAATTAGTGATTTTTTTTCAGATCAGAAACCTATTGCTAGTAATTTTTGATGTAGAGGGCGTGCTATATGATGAGGAATACCTTCCAATTCTTGCTGAAAAGCTCAACAAGGAAGATGAAATTTGGGCAATAACCAAACAGGGAATTCAAGGAAAGATTAACTGGGAAGACGGACTAAGAACTAGAGTTGCTGCTTTAAAAGGTCTGGATGAAAAAACATGCCAAGAAGTGGCAGATGCGTTACCAATTATGACTGGTGCAAAGGAAGCATGCAGGGCTCTGAAGGCAGCAGGATGGAAGATCATGGCCGTATCTGGAGGATTTACCCTGATGATGGGACGATTGCAAAAGGAATTGGGATTGGACTATGTATTTTCAAATGAATTGATCTTCAAGGATGGTAAATTAGATGGCGTAAAAATTTCTGTTGATTCTGATAAATCAACGTCTGCAAAAATAAAAATCAATGAGTGGGGCGAATCCAAAGAAAACGTTGTCTGCGTTGTTGATGGCGCAAACGATGTGAAGCTGTTTGATGTCTGCGGATTGGGAATTGCCTATCGTGCACAAGACATTGTTAAAGACCTTGCCACCACCACTCTGGAGGAGAAGGATCTTTCTAAAATCGTGGATATTATCAACAAACACTACAAATTAAATCTCTAATTGACTGTTTTAACATAAACAATTTTTTACTCCGCTACGTCCTTCAATATGTTTGCAAATTATTCCAGTTCATATTGAAAAAGAGATTGTCCCCCATGATGACATATCTGGCCTCATCATAAAATCTGAAAAACTAAAAGATGGAGATATTGTTGTCATTGCACAAAAAATCATCTCAAAGCAAGAAGGTCGCTTGATACGACTAGATGACGTTACAATTTCTTTACTGTCTCAGGGCATCTGTTCTCAATATGGGAAAGATTCCAGAATTGTAGAGTTAATTCTATCCGAGTCAAAACGAATTGTTCGTATGCACAACGGTATTCTTGTAGTCGAAACAAACAACGGATTTGTATGTGCAAATGCGGGCATTGATGAAAGTAACGTTAAAGATGGATATGCTACTTTACTGCCTGTAAACTCTGATGTTTCTGCAAAAAGAATACAGGATGAGATTTTCAAACAAACCAACAAAAGAATTGCAGTAATTATTTCTGATACGTTTGGTCGTCCCTTTAGAATGGGTCAGACCAATGTCGCAATCGGTGTTTCGGGTCTAAATCCAATACTGGACTATGAGGGAACTCTGGATTCTTTTAAAAAAATCTTGCGTGTGACTGCAATAGCAATAGCTGACGAGCTTTCATCAGCATCTGAATTGGTAATGGGTAAATCCCTTAAATGCCCTATTGCAATAGTCCGTGATTATTCTTTCAAATTTGAAGAATCCGCAATCAGTGGATTGATTCGTCCTGAACATGAAGATCTTTTCAGGTGATTGTTTTTTCAATAAGGTTATAATCTGAAGAAGCTTATTTGTTATACGAATGTCTATTAGTACCGAACTGCATTGTCACAACACTTTTTCAAATTTTCATGTTGGTGATGAGGAGCCGCCATACGATTGCAATATATCCATCCAAGACCAGTTGGAACGCTCACATGATTTAGGACTGGATGCGATATTTGTAACGAATCATAATACTCTTGATGGGTATCACCAGTTGTTGGAATACAAAAATGATCATAATAAATTTAAAAATATTGATATTTTCCCTGCAGAAGAAATCACCGTTGACACTGGTGAACACGTTTTAGCGTATGGCATTCACGATGAAATCCCTGCTGGCATTTCTTTTGAGGAGATTATGGATGAAATAAGAAAACAAGATGCCGTTTCTTCTGCACCCCATCCATTTAGTCTAATCAATGCACTACGTGAAAGTTCAAAAAAATGTGACATGATTGAGGTTTTTAACAGTAACAACGTGGATATTTTATCAAACGCGCGCGCAACCCAGTTTGCTTTGGATAATGGCATGATACAGGTTGCAGGGAGTGACTCTCATACCTTATCGACTCTTGGAAGATGCGTTAATGTCATTGATGCTGAGAGTAATGTTGAGGATGTTTTACATGCGATGAAACGAGGCAAGATCAAAATCATTCAAACAGGTTATGCGTTACAATCTGAAACCATCGACCATCTCAGATACAAAATTAACAATTCAAAAGACTACTTGATGGATTATGTTTCAGAACATTATCCGAATCAAAAATGGCTTTTTACCTTGCTACTTCGAATTTATGACTCTCATCAAAACAGTCCCCTTTGGTCTTTGTTTTATAGCATCTCCGTTTTTGCGATGAAGAGGATTTCAAAAAAAAAAATCAATTTTCAAAACCACGATCCTGGTTTTATGACTGATAGAAACCTGACAACCATCTTTAAGATGGCATTGTAGGTGTGAAAACTAGCGGCAAACTCAAATAGATTTCAAAGTTGTACGTTGTGTGGCTTTAATATTTCTCAGTCATAATATGGGCATGAAATCTAGATGTATTCTCTAAACTAAAAATTTCTATGACTTGTGAATTATCGCCATAATACACAAAAAACCATGTGCCTAAATCATTTCATAATCCTGGTATAGATTACGTAAATATCTCAGAACAGGATTGAATATTTAACGAATGTACTGTGAGATTTTTTGGAATATATACTATTTTTCCAAATGAGTTTATTTGATGATGCTCGTACAAATTTTCGATGAAATATTTTCTGTTTGGTTTTCTGACTCTGGCAGTGATTCTATTTATTATACCATCTAACGCTTATGCTGAAACAAACTCCGCTGTAGATTATGATTTGATAAACTCATTAATTGATTCTGGAGAAAATGAAAAGGCATTTTCATATGCTGAGACCATTCTAGAAAATCATCCAAAGGATTCTGATGCATTATTTTACAAGGGATATGTGTTAGATGAAATCGGAAAGTATGAGTTAGCATTAATTTATTACAACAAGGCACTACTTCTAAACCCCAGTGATCTAGATATTTTATTTAACAAAGCAATAACTCTTGAAAATCTAGAAAAATATGAGCGAGCAATTGACTATTATGATAAAATATTGGAAATCAATCCGCAGGATGAAGATGCAATATCATCTAAACATAATGTGATCAATCGGGATGGTTTAGACATTTTAGTTAAATCTAATTTTGATTATGAAACAGAATATTTCAACTATTCACCTTTATCGATGACAATTTTGATTCCAGATGAAGAAAATTCTAACTTGTATGTATCTGATGATTTTGGCTTTGCATTTAGATTTCCTGAAAGCATAGAAAAATGGACAATAGAAAAGGATCGAAATGATTCAAAAATAGATTTCAAGAAAAAACACAGTAATACTACAATTCAAATGAGTTATTTTGAAGATGATATGGCCATTTTACTTTCTGAACAGATTCCTAAACTAAATAAAAATCAAAAAATCAAATTTTTTGAAGAATTTGTTAGTGAAATACTTTCATTTTCTGATGTAGATGTGGAAATAGCTGGAATCATTATTGAAGAATTTTTGGATGGTTCCAGAAGCACTATTGTATACAAGACAACAGATGAAAAACATAATTCTGCTGTGGCAATGTCCACTTTTCTCATTTATAATGAAGGGAAAATTTTCCTTTTTGACTTTAAAGGAAATTTCTTAAAAGATCTTGGCGAAACGGGTTTAGTTGACATTTTTAGTTCCTTTTATCAGGGAAATACTGACATAATTAATCGAAGAATTTTAGATTCTAGTGGTGAATATTATTCTGATTCAGAATTCTTGTTCTCAATCACACCTCCAAAAGGATGGACTGCACAAAAAACGATAGAGGGTTACACTTTAGAAGATTGGTCTATGCACATCATATTTACTGGTTATGATGAAAAATTTATCGGAGTGATTCCTCCAACTATGACTCTATTTTACAAGGATACTGATACCGACATTAAATTTGAAAATTTTTCTGATCAAGAATTAATCGATAGAGAACTTGAGGAAAGCTCGAAAGATAGTAGTTATCTGAATCGAGATGAATTCTATATTTTAAGTGAAAAACTTGAACGATTTGATATATTTGTAACAATATCACTTGTTGAAACCTTAGAATCTGACCAAGTAATTAAAACAGAATACATGCTTTGAAAATTTGAAGACGGTAGGAATTATGCATTAGAATTCAGTGCAGATGATGTGGATTTTGATGATTTTCGCAATGAATTTTTAGAATCCATGCGAACATTTGATCTTACTGATAAATCGATTTCAACGGCAACTATGGGAACCGAAGTTTCTCTAAAAACCAATGATTCTTCAGTATCCTACAAGATACCTGAATGGATTAAAAATAATGCCCAGTTTTGGGTAAATGATCAAATTGATGATGGCACGTTCATTTCAGGAATTCAGTTTCTTATTAAAAATGGGATATTAGATGTCCCCGTGACTGATGAAATCTCTCAGGAACAATCAAATGAAATTCCCTCCTGGATCAAGAGTAATGCTGACTTTTGGACTCAGGGATTAATTTCCGATGATGATTTTCTAAGTGGAATAGAGTATTTGATAAAACAAGGAATCATCATAGTTTAGCTTCATAATCTTAGATAGGATTATGAAAAATCATTTTGAATCTTGAATTGTTAAACAATTTTAAAATAAATCCATCAAACACATGGATGATAGACTGGGATATTCTGCAATAGGTTTTTTGTTGGTGGTTTAGGGGGATTTTTCACAATAAAAATTGTTAATAGTATTACAGCATCTACCGATGAGGTAGATTTTTTATTTCTTCTCGTCACTGGTATTCTATTTGGATTTATTGAATTTTTCAATGCTTTTCTTCACATGTTTGTAGGATCTCCAGTTGCAGGAGCTATAAGTGGAATTGGGTTAGGCATCATATATGAAAAAACAGGTAGACATGTTTTGTGGTCCATAGGACGTATAATGATATGTCTCCCAATATCAATAATTATTTCAATTCTTGTCTCCATTATAACGTGGATAGGATGGGCTTTTCTATATCAGATTCCCTTTGAAAATGGAATTACTCAAGGTGTGATTAATGGTTCTTTGGAAGGAATAGGAGCAGGGTTATTGGTATTGATAGTGTTTGAAATAATGAAATTCAAAGAAAAAAAATTGAAAAGTGCAGATTAACTTTCATTAATTGTTTTCATAATCCTAAGGAAGATTATAAAAATGGCAATGTGTGATTAAAAAATGATTTATCTTAACATTTCAAATTTAAAATGCTCTTTTGTATAATCCCACATTGTTTTTCCAGACCACATTCCTTGGAATTTAATTTTTTTAGAATTGATTTCTACTATAATATTTTCAAAGAGAATAGAAAGAGTTACAATCAATCTGGAGACTTGTAATAAATTCCCATTTCTTAATTTATTTTCCCACTCGTTAAATTTTGATACGTAGATGGTATCTATATTTTCAGCAACAGCTGACATCGAATTAATTAGATCTGATGTGATGAAAACGTATTCGTTGAATTTTCTGGAAGAGCCATCTCCTAAAAATCCAATTTCAAGTGAACTCAAAGGTTTTGGCGTATTTTTTGCTTCATTAATTTCACGTCTTATCCATTCATCAGTGTTTTCATTTCCACGAATATTGGAAAATCCTGTTAAAGTTTCAATGCTTAATTCCTTCAAGGGTGTAGCCCCATTCTCTTTTAGATACATCAATTCACTATATCCTAAAAACATACTTCTTTTTTTCCATGTTTTTTCTTATCTTGATTTGCTTTTTTCTCTAATTCTAGTATGGATAATCTTGGAATTTTTATTTTCATTTGTTTAGTTATATTTTGGCCAACAATTTCATCCATGGTTGAAAATAATCTATTCAAAAGGATATTTGTATCTGGAACAATGATTTTCTTACGTAAAGCGTCCAAAAACCACCGTGAAATATCCATATCTAAATTGATAGAATGATTTCCAGATTCAGGATTTGAATTTTCTGTGAAAAATAAAAACATGTTTACGAATCCTGCATTGATTAAACTTTTCTTAACTTCTTCAGAATTATCGAAACTTTTGATAATAAATGTGTCGTGACCTTCAATCAAACAAATACAATTATTATTATGAATTAATTTCACAGTTAAATTTTTGTCAAATCCCTCTTTGTGTATCCAATTGGCTAGAGTTTGTGGGTTTCCTGCATTTGAATTTTCATACATAACATGTAAAAAAACATCTTTGGTTTAAAGATCACTTTCTAGTCCCATACATTTCACATTACTTCTTTTCCAATAGTCTAAAATTAAATTTGATGAAATGAATAACTGATATTAAAATCAAAAAGATGTTCTTTTATCACTAACCCTGTATTGTAAAATAAATGAATCAAAATTTGTTTGATGAAGAAGCTGCAAACAATCTCTTTAATCAAGTATCAAAAATTTGGATTGAACCTGAAATAAAACGTAGAAGGATTTTGGGAGAAATAACTGATAAATTTACATGGTCATCCTGCAGAATTCTTTTACCCAAACATGGTCCTAACAAAATAGAATTTGATAAAGAAATCTTGTGGCAGGCATTAATCAAAAAAGCACCTCATGTGACATTTGAAGTTGATCAGGAAGTATATCTCTACGAATTACAAAAGGTGATAGATGTACTTCGTCCAAAGATAGACAACAAGCATGTGGGTTTCATCTATATTGAATTTTTTGAAAATAACATGGAGATCACTTTTGATTTTAGCCCTACACGTGATAATTATAAAATAGATGATGATAGATTAAGACATTCAGGCCAAATTATCACCAATTCAATTCAGCGAGAAATTGATCTTAAGGTGATAAAATATTGTGATAGATTAGCTAAATCATTACAAGAAATAGGGTTGTGGATCATCCCCTCTTTGATACCTTATCCCCTAAGTAAAATTACAAAAGAAATTGAAGATAAAAAATTGGAAAATGCAAGACAAATATTTTTGGAACATGGAAATTCAAAATTTATACAAAAATTAATTTAAAAATGGGAAAATTCTGAATTTTATTTCAAACGTAGAAAAGTATTCGAAGAAGCATTATTCAGCCATATCAATGGCAAATATGTAGCCAGTATTCACATACTATCACCACATATTGAAGGAGTAATTACCGATTTTTTATATTCTCAATTTCATGTTGTACCAAATAACACCGCAGGCAGAATAAAGAGATTTTTAGAACAAGCACATTCAAATGAAGAATATGCGCCGTTTATGTTCAGAAAATTGCTTGAATCATTAAATGAATTTTTACTTAAAGGTCCAGTTGTTAAGCAATTCAAATGGGTAGATGCCATTGATGATATTTTTCCAAATAGACATGTAGTGGGACATTGGAAATATGATGAATTTCTGCATAATGAAGAAAATTCTTTGAAAGTATTTCTTCTTCTTGAATCCATTTATCACATACAAACAAACATGCCAATACATTGGACTCAAAAATAACAATATGTCTATTATTTACAAAATCAAAAATTGTCAAAAATTATGCCTGGAAAGAGATTTTGTTTTGATTCACAATCTCCATTAGGATTATGAACCGATGAACCTTGGGTTGTTCCTGTTTTGATTTGAAAATAAATTTTTCCCGTGACTAGAAAAATCAGGCATAGATTACGTGGGCCCAAAAAATTGAGCCCACATGTTAGATTAGAACAAAAAATAATCTAAGATGAACCTACTTTGATTGTCAGTTTGGATGCTCTGACTTTATTCCAAATGCTTGACATGTTGCCATATATCCCATCTACAGTTAATGAGATTTCTCTTGATTGGTTTGTTGTTGTGTTTGATTTCATGATATGTGTAGTACTTTTTTGCATAAGAGGCATACGAAGGACTTATCCATTGTTCAGGATTTGCTTCACAATTCAGATACGTAAAAATCAAATTGGATGGGGCAGCAAGATGAAATCAAACAACACGAAAGGGCATGCCGCCATCCTAGGAACATGATATGTGAATATTTGATTTAAGGCATTCTACTGACGGATCATTGATAGGTTTGTAAACGTATACACGATCAGTTCAAAAATAATGTATTAGATCTTAAGACCAAAAACTATTTTGTATTTTGGCGAGAGTTCTAACATCTGTTTTGTATTCCTCAAACTGATATTTAGGCAATACTGATGATGGATATGAACAAATGAACAGTACTTGTTATATTACAAAATAAAATAACTATTTCATAATGCCGTGCAAGGGAGCCTGCTCACGACATAAGGTGACAAAGCCGCCAAAGCCTCATACCCGATACGGGGTAGGACAAAAGCGGTGTACTGCATGTGATATTTTTACGGATTGGAAAGGAATTCGATGCCCGTGCTGTGCGGGGGTATTAAGAACAAAACCCAAGGCCGCATCAAGCAGGAAAATGATGATGGTTAAAAATGAAATAAGGCGAATTTGACTCTAATTCATGCATTTCTTGCATACTGCAAGGCCTGATTCATCATCAATGACTATTGTGACTCCTGAATCGTAGCATTTTGAACATAATCCTTTCATGAGGATTGTAATTATCAACGGTGATAATTTGAAACTGTCTGTGCAAAATTGATTCGATCTAGGTCAACAGTTTTTTCATCCGTTCAAATTTCACAATAACCTCATCTCTTATTCCTGAATTATTGTACTCTGGGATCTATGACATGCAACGTAATGAGGTAAGACATGATCAGGGTATACTGTAGGTCAGAAATACTACACTCATTACGCATTGTCTACCATTTTCAATAAACGCAATGACTAAAATGAAATAATAAGGAAAGTGCCATCTTTACAAGGTAGATGCAAAGGGGATTAAATGATATTTTAGATTACAATGACCCGTCGTTCTTAAGCAAAAATGTTTCATCCATTACAAGTATGCTTGATAATCATTGCCAGCATCTTGTGCAAGAAACACCTTTCGTTTGACAAATGCATGATCAGGAATCGTCATTGGTATCATAGAAAATGTGTTTTGTATTGATTCATTTGGTACAACTGGATAATTTCTCTTAGATTTACTGTAATCAAAAATCATAGCTGAAAAATAATCAATGAATGATACACTTGTTTAAGTTCTATCTAGTTCTATAGTATGTCAGAACAAGTCCACCTCTACCCCCTGAGTCCGAAGCGCTCTAAAGGAAATCGAACGGGATTTTGCATGGGCTCTGTTCCATTTTTTGATTCAACAAAACCCGTTCTTTTAGACTCAAATGTGTCTAGTCTAGGATCTCGTGTTCTTTAAGATGCTAAACCGTGATACCAAAGCGTACACGAAGGTAATGTTCTACCACTTTAAGGAATGAACTAGAAAGCATTTTACAGGCAGATTGTGCGGTACTGCATCAATCACTTCTAGGAGAACTCTTGGAAAATCATTTCATACGTGTTCAGGTGTAGTATTGAGAAAGATGGATATTGACATCAAGAATAAGAACATCTGGATTTTCTATCCGCATGTGTGAATGAGAAATTATCAGTGGAAAAAAAGTTTCAGAACATTATCAAATACCATGTCATTATATACTGAAACAGGAAGAAAGTCGGGAATCATAAATTATTTTCGTAGTCTTTGACCAGTTCTAGGTTAAAACTTGTATTGTTTTGCTTGTTAAATCTATGATATTTCATGCTTGATTAGATTTTAATATGACAAATCGTTCTTTTTTAATTGGTAACTGATGTCTGAATCTCCTGAAAAAAAATTAGATGCAACTGGACTGTTCTGTCCTGAACCTGTGTTTAGAACAAAAATTGAGATTGAAAGAATGCAAGTGGGTGAAATCATCACCGTATCTGCTGATGATCCTGCAGCTGAAGACGACATTTCTAGATGGGTCACACGAAACGGGCATGAGCTATTGAGCTTGTCTAAAGATGGTGACACAATCACATTTCAAATTAAAAAGGTGAAATAATCCAAATTATGCCTCTTGTAAATGACGCAGACATTTTGAATCGTGTTGGCAATACCCCTCTTGTAGATTTGGATTCCCTTTCTCATGATGGCGTAAAATACTTTGCAAAACTTGAAGGACATAACCCGTTTGGATCTGTCAAAGACAGAGCTGTGTTTTGGATGATTAAAGACGGTGAGGACCGAGGCATTCTGAAAAAGGATAAAAGCATAATCATCGAGCCGACGTCTGGAAATACTGGTATTGCACTAACTGGAATCGCCAACGTACTTGGTTACAAAGTCGAGATCGTGATACCTGATAAGGTTAGTAACGAGACCAAGGATATCATTCGCAATCTTGGCGCCAAGGTTTTTGAAACTAGTGATGATTTGTGTCCAAAGGTCGGTGCGGGTACTGATCAGAGTATTGCACTTGCGACATCAATTGCGTCATCTAGGCCTGATACGTATTATTCTCCAAACCAATATGCCAACGAGGCAAATTTCATGGGCCACTATGTTGGAACGGGGCCTGAAATATGGAAACAGACTGATGGCAAGGTGACTCATTTCTTTACTGGCGTTGGTACTGGTGGAACGATTACTGGCATAGGTACTTTTCTAAAGGAAAAAAATCCCGATGTTAGGATAATTGGATGTCAGCCTCAGCAAAACCATCTCATTCAGGGGTGGAGAAACTTTGAGGAATCTGCAAAGCCTGATTTGTTCTTAAAACGAGAAAGCGTTGTTGATGATTGGGTTTCTATTGATAACGATGAAGCGTTTTCAGTGGTAGGCGAAGTTTTTAGAAAGGATCATCTTTTGATAAGTCCGTCTTCTGCGGCAGTGTATGCATGTATGAAAAAGTATTCTGTACAAGATGATGCATGTGTTGTGGGGATTTTTGCTGATGATGGACGAAAATTCAAAAGTGTTTACGCAAAACAGAATGTGATGACTGAGGATGAATTTGATAGTTCTCTTAAAAGTGCGAAGCACATGTCTGAATTGGCATACTGATAAATTGATTATTCCAAAATTTCCTTTAGGCGTTTTTCATAAAATTCCCTGAATATTGTGTTTGTATCTATTTCGTGTTGCAGGCATTTGTCACTGTATTCGGTAATCTGACTTTTAATTTTTTTACTCCACTTGCTTTGCTGTTTATCCTTTGGATCTATGATTGATGGGTTTTCTCTTACGTTTTCCATTACCTCGATCATTATCTTACTCAACTGCTGAAACTTACTTGTACGTAGCAGAAACATTTGTGCTTCGTCTTTGCTGATTAAATTCATTATGGCATGTACTTGACTATAGTATTCAAGCCCTTTTTCGTTGTATTTTTTAAAATCCTCTATCCTGCCCTGCCAATATTCCTTGGATGCTTTTTCTTTAATCTTGTAGTTGAACTGGTTTTTTCCTAACTCTATTCCTAACTTTGCCAGTTTTTCACTGTGTTCTTTTACTGACTTTTTCAGATTTTCTGGATTCTGGCTCACGTATTTTTGCTTTTTTCGTTTCAATAAAGAGCTTAGACCTTGATTCTGCCCATGCTTTCATTGAATTATCTGCGTGAAAACCCATGCATTTCTCACAAAATGAATCCCATTCGCCAATTCCTGATCTTTCAAAGAATTCCCGTGACCATCTGTACGATGGTTCTTTTCTATACTGAAACTGTTGGATTGTATAGATTTCTTTCTCGTGAAATTTGTTAAGACATTGCATGCATTGCGCATTTCTCATTGCTATTTGTCTGCACTTTCTGTCAGGTATTTGTCCACATCAATTGCTGCCATGCATCCAAACGCTGCCGCAGTAATTGCCTGTCTGTAACTTCTATCGTGCACATCACCTGCTGCAAATATCCCTTCTATGTTGGTATGGGTTTTTTCCTTTAATGACACGTATCCCTCTCCATCCAGATTTATTTGATTTTTGAATAACTTTGTATTCGGTTCGTGTCCGATTGCCACAAACAATCCTCCTACGTCAATTGTCTTTTCTTCATTTGTTTTTAGATTCTTTAATACTGCTTGCTGCATTTTTTGATCCCCCCTGATGTCTGTAACTTCTGTATCCCAGTGGAATTGTATCTTCTCATTGTTTAGTGCCCTCTCTTGCATTACCTTGCTTGCGCGAAGTTCTCCGCGCCTGTGTACGAGATGAACTTTTGTTGCAAATTTTGTTAGAAACGTAGCTTCTTCAATTGCAGAATCCCCCCCGCCTACTACGACTAATTCCATATTTCTAAAAAATGGTCCGTCGCATGTCGCACAATATGATACTCCTTTTCCTGCAAACGTCTGTTCTCCTTCCAATCCCATCTTCCTTGGGTTTGCGCCTGTCGCAATGATTACTGCACGTCCCTCGTATTCTTCTGAGGCGGTTAACACTTTGAACGGTTTATGTCTAAAATCTACATTAACTACTTCGTCGTCAATGATCGTGGTCCCCATTCTTTGAGACTGTTTTCTCATGTCTATCATTAAATCTGGACCCATTATGCCCTTTTCAAATCCTGGGTAGTTCTCAACCTCTGTAGTGTTTACTAGTTGTCCTCCTGGTAGTATCCCTGATAATATCAAAGTGTCATATCCTGCTCTGGAACAATAGATTCCTGCGGTATATCCTGAAGGGCCTGCTCCGATAATTATTACGTCAAACTTTGTTTTGTTCTTATCTGGTATTTTTGGACCATCATCACTTGTTTCGAGTACTGCTGCCCCTGAATCTGCTGCCATCATAATGATTCTACGCTCAATTTCAACAATTTAAGTGAATATCTCTCTTAATGTTTGTGATTCATTTTTCAAACAATATGTTTTCTAACTTGTGATCTCAAGTATTTGGTATGTGTGAATATTTTTAAAATTGGTTTTGGTCGTACAATTCAATCATCATTGCATCTTTGATTGAAATTCAGGTTGTCTTCTTTTTTGCTAAATGATATACTATGTCAAGTGCAGTATCCTGAAAATGTGCTTAAACCTGATCTTTTAGCTCATCGATGATTTTTGAATGTTTTTTACAAAATTTCCTTTTTTCTATTTGAGAATAAAATAGATCTTTTTGCCAATGTGCATTGAATAATCTGCATTCTCTATCCTCGCAAAATGCTTCGCCCGTCTCATAATACATGATACATTGCAGTAGATATCCTTCTGCAATTTTATGCAGTCTTGAGTCATGAGGTTCTAGAAACTCCCCCTTGTATTTTCCCCTGATCTCTTCGGCACTCTCTTTAGAAAAACATGTCACTAAATCTAGATAGTATTGTTTTGGTTTTGCAGGTGCCTCTAAAATTCCTGTTGTCGAAATTATTGTCGGATTAGATCCGATCAATGCCCTTGCGTGATACCTGAAATCATTATCATCAAACGTGCATGTTGTCTTGTTTGTAAAAATAACATGCAATACATTATCTGTTTTCTCATCCGTTGGAATGAATTTCGCAATCGTTCTTTGCAACTCAAATCCGTCATACAACGGCATTGTTTCCTCACCTGACAAGTCTCTGTTTTCTTTTTCAAGATGTATGTCCTTAATCGATGGAGTATGCCTGCTGAACTGTTTTTTTAAATCAAAGATTCTTGCATTTGCAATCTCTTCATATATTTTCTCATCTGAGGATTCAAAGAAATTTTTTCTCAGCTCAATTTCAACGGGAAACATGTCTGTGATGAATTTCTGCATCTCTGTTAACTGAATTTCCTGAACAGTGGGTTCGTGATACAGTATAATTTTAGCTGTCTTCAACACAAAAATTATGCGTCAATCGCTTATCTTTCTAGCTCTTTGATTTTGGCTGCAGTAATTTCCGCTGCCTTCTTTCCAGAAAATAACATTGACCCAAACGTTGGACCCATTCTTGCTAACCCGTGTGTCTCTGTAACTGACATGCCTGCTGCAATTAGTCCGGGATACACTTCTCCTGTCTTGTCTACTACGTGCTCTTCTCCCTCGTTTACGTGCATTGGATTCATTCCTTTCCATTTCACTAATCCTCTGTCTACAAGTCTTTTTACTGCAACAGAATCATGACCTGATGCATCAATTATGATTTTTGCTTCAAACGCAACAGGATCAACACATGTGATGTTACGTGGTAATGCCGAAACTGGCATCCAATTAACCACAATTCCTGCAACCCTGCCATTTTTCATCACAAGATCGTCAAACTTAGTCAGTTGTAGAAACTTCACTCCTGCATCGCATGCTGCTGCAATTAACTTTGAGACTGCATGTGGACCAGGTGTTAGGTAAAGTCCATCGGCAACTTTCTTGTAAGGTATTCCTAGATCATCCCATATTTTCTGAGATGGTTCTCTGACTGTAACTGGATTCATCATATAACCTCCTAGCCAATAACCTCCTCCTAGGTAGTTATTTTGTTCTATGACCAAAACTTTGTAACCCATGTTTGAAAGCTCTCTGCTTGCGGTTAATCCTGCCGGACCTGCGCCAATAATTATGACGTCTGATTCTGCTCTGTCAATTAATACTTCGTGAAACTCGTTTGCAATTGCACGTGTGATTTCGACCTCACGTACATCTGTAAATATTTTAGTTGATTTTTCTGCTATTGTTGCTTCTTGCATGTTCGTGCATCATGTTCTAAACAATTAATACTTTCCCACATTTGAAAAAATTAGGTATTACTAATTCATAGTATTTTCGTTGACCTGATATGGGAATAGGAAAATTACGTTCCTGTTTGAAAATCTTCATCCTAAAATATCCGTATATCAAAAATTTATAACCAAACTAAAAGAAAACAGTTTGTATTGACCGTCTCTGATCTTAAACAGTCTCCTTCGGATTCTGTAAAGTCCAAAATAAATTGGGCTAGGATAGAAGAGGCAGACAATTTTGCTAAAACCGTGAAACTGTTCCGTCAGGGAAAGTATGATGAGGCTAGTTTCAGACGATTTAGACTTCAGCATGGTGCGTATGGTACCAGGATGACTGGGGACTATGCCATGGTTCGAATTAAGCTTCCTGCAGGAGAAATCTATCCTGATCAAATTGAAAAAATATCTCAACTAAGTGAGCAATATTCTATAGGGAGTGCCCATTTCTCAACTCGAGAAAACATTCAGCTTCATTGGGTCATCTTGGAAGATGTCTCTGAAATATTCCGAGGCCTTGCTGAAGTTGGGTTGACATCAAGGGAAGCATGTGGAAATTCTGTTAGGAATGTGATGTGTAGTCCTTTGTCTGGTGTCTGTCCTGATGAGGAATTTGATTCTACTCCATATGCACTTGCTACTGCGAGGTTCTTTTTGAGAAATCCAATGGCCCAGAACCTTCCACGTAAATTTAAATTCAATTTTACATGTTGTGAGAAACACGGAATGGTAAGGATGGTGGATGTAGGACTAATTCCACAGATTCGTCAAATTGATGGCTCTGCTCAGAGAGGATTCAAAATTTTTCTGGGCGGTGGATTGGGAAACAAATCTTTTGTAGGCCACCAATTGGAAGAATTCACTCATGAGGAAGATCTACTTTACACTTCGATTGCTGTGATGAGGATATTTGATAGACTAGGTGACAGGAAAAATCTTGCAAGAAACAGAATGCGCTATCTTGTAAATGACATGGGTTGGGAAAAATTCCAAAACCTTGTTTTTAAAGAGAGAGCCATAGTGAGGGCTACACAGTCAGTAGTTACTCAACTAGATCTTGATCATTCTCCCAATCAAGTTAAACGACCGATTCGAATCTCTGATGAGAACGGAGGCGATGTTGTTCCAGACGGATTTGCGAGATGGCTTAAAACAAACACCGTTAAACAATCTCAGCAAGATTATAGATCTGTATTTCTCACACTCGAGGCTGGGGATATCACTGCAAGTCAACTGAATGCACTGGCAGGCATCATTCGTAACTTTTCATCTGAAGGTAAGGCCAGATCCGGATTTGTACAAAACATTGCATTAAGATACGTGCATGAAGATGATTTGCCACGTTTGTATTCAAAACTTCTTGAGGTTGGACTGGCAAAATCAGGTGCTCTTACAATGACTGCTCCTATCGGATGCTCTGGAACCACATCTTGTAATTTGGCATTGACGAATTCACACAGACTTGCAAAAGAAATCCAAAGAAAATTCCTGGAAATGAAATTGGATGAAGATGGTGACCTTAGTGACTCCTCAATTAAGATAAGCGGATGTCCAAATTCTTGTGGGCAACATGGAATCGCAACTATTGGATTTTTTGGAGGCGGAGGACGTGTTGGAAAAGATATGTATGCAAATTATCAAATGTCTTTGGGTGGACGTTCTGATGGTGATACTATGTTGGGGCAGACATGTGCTAGAGTTCCAGCAAAAAGAGTCATTCTGGTAATTCTTAAAATCATAGAGATATTCAAACAGAACAAAAAGTCTGATGATACGTTAAAGTCTTGGATTCATAGGATTGTGAATGGAAATGAGGATTCTGAGATAAAATCCATCGTTGACATCAAGAAAATACTTGAACCTCTCATCGTTCCTCCTACAATAGAGGATGATCCTGACTTTTACTTGGACTATGGAAGTGATGCCAGTTATCACACAAAGACCGGAAAGGGTGAATGTGCTGCTTGACAAGATCCGTTAAAATCACCACCGACATTGATTCCTTGCGTTCAGAAATAAGGGACAACAGTGTTCGGGTCATAGATGTTAGGAGGGAGAATGATTACAAGAAGGATCATATTCCATCTGCTGTAAATTTACCATTGGCACATCTATTATCCGATGACAGTCCTGAACGAGTGCTGAAGATTGTAAATTCTTTGGGAATCGATGATGAGATGCCCGTAGTAGTCTATGATGATACTTTTGGGGCTTTGGCATCCAGGGTATCTTGGACTCTGGAATACATCGGACATTCTGATGTGACCTTGCTGGAAACCACTTTCAGTAATTGGAAATCTACTGGTCTGGAAAGCGATTCTGCAATTCCTGAAATCCAAAACAAAGAGCATTCTATGAAACTGCAGTCTGATATTTTGGCAACTTCTGATTATTTGGAAAGTGCGAAAGCCCGCGATAATGTAATTCTGATAGATAATCGTGAAAGGCTAAACTTTCTTGAACAGCATATTCCTGGTGCAATCAGTCTTCCTTATAGGACTCTTGCCACGTCTGACAAAATTCTGCGCTCAAAAGAAGACATGAGCAGATTACTTGATAATCGAGGTGTTACTGGTGATTCTGAAATCATTACATATTGCGGAAGTGTGGGAACTCTGTCAGGATTGGCATACTATGCATTAAAATCAGTTGGACTTCCAAATGCGAAACTGTATGTTCGCTCATTTAAGGAATGGAAAAACCTTGCAAAGCCTACTGAAAAGCAAGAAGATGCAAGCTATTGGGATCTGTCTGCAGAATAATTAGTCTATTTGAGTTCTGAGTTTTTTTGTCACTGTGCCCTCTATGTTGTTAAACAAAATTAGCATGCTCTCTTTGTTGTCAATTATGTAGTCTACCCCCCTATCGTTAATCCTGATTTTCCATAATCTTATTTCTCTATGTTCGTCAAAGAAAGTTTCTATCATCTGCTCTCCTGATTTTGCAGGATCTATGAAAACCTCAAAGAGTTCTAATATCTTTTCCACATCTTCTTCTTCTATGGCTTCTTTTGTTGAATGGATGGCCTGACTGAGTTCTTTTAGATTCTTTACTGGTTTTGGAAGTGACTTTCTGGTAATTCCAAACAAACCTTTCTTTTCTTTTCCCATCTTTTCTGCAATGTTGTCTGCGAGATCATAGATTGGAATTTTACTTAGGCCGTCGCGTTTTTCATTTTGTACTATGAGTCCTTTTTCCAACAATTTTCTCAGAGCTGTTTCGGCATCTATCTTGTCTAAAAATGTCGTCCAAACGATTGCACCTAGTGTATGATATCCTTGTCTGATTGATTCAAGAACGACCACTTCCTCTATTCTCTTAAAACCGTCTTCAATTCTTACATTGATGAAATCTTTATCACGAATTGATCTTCTTGCGTTTTTGACATCTGCTTCAATTGAAAGTTTCAATGCTTCTAGTGCTTCTGGAACCTGGTTTAGCAATGATAGGAAGCATGCTTGGTTGTACAGCGCCATTCCGTATGTTGGATCTGATTCGATTGACTTCGCAACTGCAGACAAAGCTTTTGAATAATTTTTCTGCTCGTAATGCACCAGCCCCTTCAAATTCCATGCTTCGGGGTTTGTAACGTCAATTTCCAAAATTTTATCGTATACTTTTAGGGCCTGACTGTAATCTTCTAAATGGAACCTGGCATATCCTAGCTTCATTAGGGTTTCTACGTTGTCTGGCTCAATTCGTAATGCCTGCTCAAAAGCATCTATGGCTTCTTCCAGCTTCTCATCAGCCATCAAATTGATTCCTTTTTTGAATAATTTTTTACGATTATAATCTACATCTACTAAGCTTCGCTCTGTGGGTATTGTTTTTTCAATCTTTGTTTCTTCTATCCTCTCTTTTGATTTCTTGGCAAAAAGCTTCTTCACAGCTCAATAGGGCTTTTATCTAGATAAATACCAAGTGATATGCCCAATTGATGTAATTTTTTCTTCTATTATCCTTTGAACAAGCGATCTAAATATAAAAATACTTGAAATACTCTCAAACGATTGTGTCATCTCAACCGCGATTGGAGATTCAAGGAAAGGCACCTTTCAAACAATCGGGTGTGTATGAAGTTCAGATTGCAATATCTGACACTAAACCTTCTGATGATGCAATTAGAAACAAACAATTTTCATTTTTATGGCGAGGTAACTTTCATCTTAGAGTCCATGATGGCACATTTTCTGAAACGATAGGCTCTCCATCCAATCCACTTCCAAAGTCCATTACAAGTCTGGAAAAAGTCTGGATTGTTGTCACTGACTTGTTCTCTTCACTGTATTCTGTTTTTGATGTTCCTCTGGCAAGATCTAATTCCAAACCTGAAACTGCTCCTAAATCTGAAACCATACCTGTAGATAAATCTGAGACTAAAAAAATTCCGTCTTCTTCCCAACAACAACGTCCTACAAAAACAACTGTTGCAGGCTCTCCCGGCGACAAGGGACAAGAAGGCCAAATGGGCTCTCCCGGCGACAAGGGCTCTCCCGGCGACAAGGGTCCTCCAGGTCCTCCAGGTCCAATTGGAATTAAGGGACAAGAAGGCCAAATGGGTCCTTCGGGCGACAAGGGTGCAACAGGCGACAAGGGCTCTCCCGGCGACAAGGGAATTTCTGGTAATAGGGGATTAACAGGTGACAAGGGATTAACAGGTGACAAGGGCGACAAGGGCGACAAGGGAATTACAGGTCCTCCCGGCGACAAGGGAGAAAAAGGACCCACAGGCTCTACTGGCGACAAAGGTCCAATTGGATTAAAAGGCACACTTGGAGACAAGGGAGAAAAAGGACCAACAGGTCCACCCGGCGACAAGGGTACAACAGGATTAAGAGGAATTACTGGAGACAAGGGAGAAAAAGGACCCACAGGAGAAAAGGGTTCTAAAGGACTAACAGGCTCTACTGGTCCTTCAGGCGACAAGGGAACCACTGGTCTTACAGGAGTTCAAGGCGACAAGGGAATTACAGGTCCTCTGGGTCCTGGTGGCGACAAGGGCCAGCAAGGCCAGCAAGGTGCAACAGGTTCTAAAGGACTAACAGGTCCTACTGGCTCTCCCGGCGACAAGGGCCAGCAAGGCCAGCAAGGTGCAACAGGTTCTAAAGGACTAACAGGTCCTACTGGCTCTCCCGGCGACAAGGGCCAGCAAGGCCAGCAAGGCCCACAGGGTCCTGTAGGTTCTAAAGGACTAACAGGTCCTACTGGCAGTCCAGGCGACAAGGGCGACAAGGGGCCGATAGGCCCACAGGGTCCTACTGGCGACAAGGGAAACAAGGGCGCTGAGGGTTTACATGGAGAAAAAGGACCACAAGGCCCGCAAGGCCCTGCCGGTTCTAAAGGATTAACTGGAATTCCTGGCCCACAGGGTGAGAAAGGAGAAAAAGGTCCTCTCGGCCCACTTGGAGAAAAAGGCATGACCGGTTCTCCTGGTCCTCAGGGAGAAAAAGGACCACAAGGCTCTCAAGGCCAGCAAGGTGAGCGAGGTACTACAGGTCCACCCGGCGACAAGGGCCCACAAGGCCCGCAAGGAATTCAAGGCCAGCAAGGTGAGCGAGGTCCTACAGGCCCTCTAGGGTCTATTGGAGAACCTGGTCCTGTAGGTGGTCAAGGACCTGTTGGTCCTTCTGGTCCTAAAGGTCCACCCGGCCCACCCGGAGAAAAAGGCCCTTCTGGTGGAATGGCTTCTGAACAAAAGGCTATTTTTAAAGATCTGTTGGAAATTTTGACAAACAAAAATATTATTTCCACAGAGGAGCAAATCAAATTGATGAGCTATCTTTACTAAATTTTTTTAATCAGATGTTTCTAACTGTAACTTTATTTTTTAATTTAAAATTATTATTTTACGTTTGTCTTTTTTATTTGAATTTGTTTACACTATATTTTTAAAACTAAATTTGGTGTTTATTTTTTCAAATATTGTTTCATTTTTTGACACATGTTTTCATGTGTGGTGAATCTATTTTTTAAAAATTATGATGATGGATAATTTATTCATTATTCAGTTTTAAGGAAAAAAATATTCATAGTTTTCACTTGGAAGATTAGAAAAATGAAAACAATTCGTCGTTTCTGTGACGATTGTTAATTTACAAACGATGTTATCGTCTCTTTGGAGCTGCTTTGCGTGTTGCTGCTTTTCTCTTTGGAGCTGCTTTGCGTGTTGCTGCTTTTCTCTTTGGAGCTGCTTTGCGTGTTGCTGCTTTTCTCTTTGGAGCTGCTTTCTTTACTGCAGTTGTTCTAGAAGCTTTTCTCTTTGGAGCTGCTTTGCGTGTTGCTGCTTTTCTCTTTGGAGCTGCTTTCTTTACTGCAGTTGTTCTAGAAGCTTTTCTCTTTGGAGCTGCTTTCTTTGTAGATGATGAAGTTGATCTACGTTTAGTTGCAGCTTTTCTTTTAATAGCCATTACAAAACCGATATTCTCATTGTTTTTCAGTGGTTAGACTAAAGAAATTTACACAAATTGATTACAATTTATCAAGTAGTTTTACCAATTTTTTTTCATTGATCTGTATTTTTTTACCAATCTTTTCTAAAAACAATTTTACATTTTCACTATGGTGTTTTTTCTATAATTTTTTATTGAATTTTTTGTATCTGCTTGCGATTATTTTTTTATAATGTCTAGAACAATGTCCTGTTTTTCATCCACAAAGACCAAAAACTTATTTTGTATCTGATAAATTCTGTTTTTTTATAAAATTAAACTCCTCGGCGTTTAATTATTGTCAATACGTCTTCATCAATCAAAATGTGGTTTAATCCTACTCTTTGCCCTCCGAATTTCACACTTTTACCCCACACCAAACCATATCTGAATTCTCTTTTCAACCTACGATGAAGCATGTTGCAAATATCTTCAACTGAATCCCCCTCTCTTGCAACCAGTGGTTCCTTAAAGTCCGTTTCTCCTCCTTTGGGTCGCAAGTAAATTCTGATGAATTTCAGTCTCTCATAGATTTTATCCTTGAGTAACTCGATGTTAATGTCTCCGTTTGCAGATACCTCTACTACATCTGATTTTATTTTTGTTTTAAGATCTTTTAGAAACTCTTTGTCTACCAAATCAATCTTGTTTAACACTGTGATTGCTTTTGAATAGCTTATGTTTCCTGCAATGTGATCTGATAGCTGCTCTGAAGTAAGATCTTCCCTGATCACAACCCTTGCACTGACCATTCCGTAAAGGTGCAATATGGCTTTAAGGTGTTTTTCTGTAATCTTTGTTAGTTTGACTTGTTGCGCTACCGCAATTCCTCCCATCGATGCTTTTTCAATCGTTATGTTTGGAGGTAATTGATTGAGTCTGATTCCTATATTTCCTAGCTCGTTTACCAGTACATCCTCATGAAATGGCTGAAACACGTCTAACATCAGGATTACAAGATCCGCAGTTCTTGCAACTGATAGAATTCTCTTTCCAAGTCCTTTGCCTGAAGATGCTCCTTTGATGATTCCTGGAAGATCCAAAACTTGGATTTTTGCACCCCTGTGCTCCATCATTCCTGGAACCACCGTAAGTGTGGTAAATTGGAATGCCCCTACTGTGGATTTGGCCCCTGTCATCTTGTTTAGCAATGTTGATTTCCCAACACTTGGCAATCCGATGAATACGACTGTGGCATCCCCGCTTCTTCTTACATCGAATCCATCCTGTTTCATGCCTGATTTTTTAGCAATGTCTGATTCTTGCTCTCTTTTTAGCTTTGCAATCTTTGCTTTTAGAAGTCCAATGTGATGCTCTGTAGCTTTGTTTATCTGGGTCTTTGACATCTCGTCTTGAATGGCTTTGATCTTTTCAGGAATACCCAATACGCTTCACATGTTTTTCCATTCTTTCAAATAAAACCGTATTACTTTGCATTCGCAGCAAATATTATTCGGTAACAAAATTAGTTTTCATGAAAAAGAAAACATTTGCAGTAGATATTGATGGTACCATTACTGAAAACGGGGGCGGACGAATTCATCTTGATGCACTTGAAGCACTTAGACGTCTTACTGATATGGGCCATAATGTGATCTATGTGACTGGAAGATCTTCTATTGAAGCATTCTTGCTTGCCGTATATGGGGGAACTACAAAAATCGCAGTTGGTGAAAACGGGGGATGCATCTCTTTGGATTCTGATGATCACCAACTGTTGGGAAATCTTAAAGACTGCAATGACGCGTTACAAGTAATTAAAAACAATATTGACAATGTTAAAGAAAAGCGTGTCTTTCCTAGGATGACTGAAGTTGTTCTGGAAAGAACTTTTGATTTGGATATTGCAAAAAAGGTGATACTTGAAAACAATATGGATGTCGAGTTGTCTGACAGTCAATACGCATACCATATCAACTCATTTGGCATTAACAAGGGAACTGGATTTGCTAAAATCATGAACAAATTGTCCCTTTCACGTGATGACATAATAGCAATAGGGGATAGTGCTACTGACGTTCCTTTGTTTAAGGTGGCCAAAACAAGCATTGCCTTGGGCAATGCATCTGAGCAAGTTAGATCTGAGGCTACGATGACAGTGTCTGCAAACGCAGGTGATGGTGTTCTTGAGGCATTAGATAAACTCGCCTTTACCGAATTGAATCAATAGTCATTTTTTGTTCCTAAAAAGGGTCTGATGACATTTCTAAAATAAGAAATTGATACCATGTGATGATTGAATTGTCATCAATAGAAGAATAGATTTCTCGATAAAATTGGCCCTGCTAGTGGAATTGGCAGCATGGTTTATTGTTCCTGCATACTATGTTCGCAAACGGTCCATTCAATGGAATAAAAAATGTCTAGGAATGTCCTGTATGACTAATGCGACAATTGAATCTGAAAGTAATAATACTCTGAATTCATTCAAGATGTAACGGGTAAGATGACAGTAATTCTAATCAATCCCTTCAGAGTTCCAAAGAAAAAAGAAGAAGAAGCGATAAAGGGTTGGGAATTTGGCGCAGATTATCTTCGAAAACAGCCTGGATTTATCTCCACAAAACTTCACAAAACCATAATTCCTGATTCAGAGTTTCGCTTGGTAAATATTGCAGAATGGAAAACTTCTGAGGATTTTCTAAATGCCGTGAGTAGCAAGGAATTCAAAAAACTGACAAAAGACATGGTGGAAAGATTTCCTCACTATCCTGCACTGTATGAAGTTATTCGGACATAGTCTTGATGATGACAAACCACAATGATTGTAAATGGGGAAGAACGCTAAATGAATAAATCACAAAAATCTCAGAGTTCCAAATATGAAAAGATCGTCATAATTGCAGTCATAATTGTTGTTTCATTGGGTATTGCATACATGGCGTATGATTATGTGACAACTATGGAACAATTGGATAATCTAAACAGGGGGATGACTGAGAATTCATCTTTGACTGATGATTCAAACATTGATTCTGATTTGGGTGATGTGGATACATGACAATTGAATCCCGTTGTAAAATGGATGCTATGGTGGTGTGTCCTAAATGTCTGTCTCCCAACATATATCGATGGGTTTGTGGAGAATACACCTGTCAAGATTGTGAGGCAAAGTTTGGGGAATTTGGGTGTGTAAATGACAACCAAGATGGAACATAGATATCTGGGGATTCTTAGTCAAATTTCATGCCTAGATGGAACTGCGAGAATTGTGACATGCCTATGACGACACAGGATCCTAGCAATACCATGCATTGTCCACATTGCAACAGCAGTATGGTTCATGTCTCTGACTAGACGACCATCAAGACAAAAAGTATTTGATGCCGAGTATGGAACTGTCAATACTTGTCGCCATCGTTGGCATCCTGCTTGTCAACATCGTATTCTACACAAAGAAATGGAACAATGCTGCAAAGGGATGAGATCAAAATCGATAGAAATCCTTGAGTGAAAAAAACACAAACCGTTATCCTGATTGTGGATATGTCATGATTAACATGATGTGCAAACTATGAATCCATTTGAAAAAAGAACTATGATACTTACAGGATCAATGTGTTGTTTCAAATGAAAGATAGAAAACCATCAACTGAAATGAAAATTATTATTTGCTAACATGTCAAAATTGAATGGTGATCTCATTATTTTTCCACTTATCTTAAGTGTCAAGAATTAATTCTGTAGTGTCAGAATTAGAAATAATCAAGCCAATCTTACGGTGTTACAACTTTGCAGAGGCTGCAGTGAATGAGGAACTGTCATGTGAAAAGTCCAACATGTTACTAAAGGGTACACGGATAAATCTCTGTAATCAATTACAATCTAGATGAAAATCCTGCGGGTTGGGCAGAAAACCATGAATCCATTTGCCATAGTCCAAATCTGATGAACCTGAAAAAGCATATCCTGTTAGGTTAAACAATGAATTATGTTTTTTGATTTAAAAAAATTTTGAAAGCCAAGTGGTTAAACCATATCATAAAATTACGAAGATTGGACAAAATGACTGAAACAGAATTTGGCGTAGATATTTCTGGATTGGATGGTGAAAAATATGGAAAAATAACATCTTTTCCAACTGTGATTAGAATACTGAAAAATTAATTGATCGATTGGATCTAAAAAGATCTGTTCAGTGTGTTTTGTTGGGATCTCATGAAAACAACTAGTTATTGGTTAAATTACTCTTATTGTTGAAAAATAAAGTGTCTCGTTAGAAGTTTGAAATTATCAAAACAAGAAAAGATTTCATGACTTTTTCTCATACAGAACAATTGCCAACCACACGTGAGTGGAATCATCTGCACGTCCACCTACTGAAACGTTGATGATTTCATTTCCTGCAGACTGCAACTCTTGGAGTTTATTTTCCAAATTCTTGTCAAGTTCAGAATCATATCTTCCTTTTACCGTGGTTGCATATCTCATGAACAATTTACAAATATGTGATAGATATTCATTTTCCCCAATTCGCATAGACTTTAGTTGTACCTGTAACCCGAATAATTGAAAGAACAGAAGCAAATAGCAGTTTCATGACTGAAATGAAGATTGATCCTGATTAAATTATGCTACTGCCCATCCGCGTCCACGCAATTTATCTGCAGTGTCGGCGGTGACACAAGCTGGTGAATCATCTACTTTGAAAATCAATTCCAATCCTTCTTTGCATATTACATTGTCTGGTGTAATTCTCAAATTTGTTTGCTGCAAAGGTGCCCATGCATCAGGATGCTTGTAGATTATTTCAATTAAAGAATGACGGAAAGACGAGGTATCCGCTGGAGGATGTTCAATGGCTGTCATGAAAGTTTTCAACATATACGAATTTCCTGACTCGTATTCAAATCCGTCAATCTGCTCATAAAATAATCTCCATGGTCCATCATCACTCTCTTTTGTCATCATGCATTGCTACGTAGCCACTCCCATACATTCTGCCAGATGCGGACCGACTGTAATGATTGCAAACTTGTCAGCATGAGCAAAATTTGATCCTATGGTAGCAACAAGAATTATGGAAAGAATTGACGTAAATAGCATCTTCATGAGTATCTAAATTTGAAGATTGATCATAGATAAATCGTGCTACAAATCAAGATGGTTTCCTATCTATCTCAAAGCATCGATGGGAGACAAACTAATCAACGAATCCCTGAAATCTCAAGGCTGCAAGGCAATCCAAATCTGGGGGCATAAGTTAATCATTAGTGGACAGGTGCGTTGAGATAATCAAACTGGAGAAGTATGATGCCAAGATCTGTAATCTACTTCAATGGGATAAATGAATACACAAACCAAAAATTCAAAGGTATGACTGCCAATACATACCAAATCCCTCCACGAATTACAAAATGAGATGTCTTTGTGTTCTCCGTGCTTTTTTTGTTTTTTATAAAGAATACAACATAACATGATATTCCTGCAAATATTCCCAAAACTATCCCTGCCATGGGGCCTATCCAGCCTACAAGTGATGGGATTAATGTCAATCCTGCCAATGCACCGGCAGATAAATTTAAAATATTTGAAATTTTTATTCTACTGTTGCTTTCTGAATGTGCCCATGATATCATCAACCATGTCCCGGTGCTTGACAACATCGTAACTGCCGTAACCGTCAATGAGCTAATCGTAATTCCATCAATTAGAATACTTGAACCGATGTTGTAAAAGTGCCATTGTAAGATTGCGATAATGCCTACAATGACAAAAAGAATGTGGCGCCCTTTTCTAACTAGTAAACTGTTCATTCCATTCTGCTATGACTCATTCAACACTGAATTTGTCACCAATTACCAAATCGTTAAGTTTTACGTCTGTTATCTTGATTTTCCCGTCATAAGTCTCAACAACACCTATGCTACCTACCACAACAACTGATAGAATGGCAATGGAAGCGACAGGTCTCATCATTCAAACTCCATGCCTGATTTCTTTTCATGAACGTGCCATTTGCGTTTCCATGCAATGAGTACTATTGTTGGAATGATTGCAAACAGTGCAAGTAATGGCGGTGTGTTCATGGGATTTTCCCAAAATGAATCTGAAACTCTTTTCTTAACGACTTCAGGATTCTTGTTCATGTCAAAATATACGACTTCCTCGGCATAAGCAGATCCCATGCCGACAATCAGAATTATGGAAAGAATTGACGCAAATAGCAGATTCATGAGTATCTAAATTTGAAGATTGATCATTGATAAACTCTATTATCATTTCAATCGTAATTCACTGATTACCATTAGCTCTTCAACCAATTTCATTATGTCATTGATGAAGTTATCCGATTCACCTTCTATGCTAAAAAATAGTAAATTTCCACTTTTCAAAGGTATCGTGACCCGTTTTATCTTTTGATATGATGCTACCACGTAACGTCCACGTCCTATCTTTTCTTCTAGTCTGTCTCGCTCATCCCATCTTTCCAAAGAATGTCGAAGTGACTTGTGAGTTTCTTCCAATGTCAACAGGTTCTCTTCTGAATGCCTGTGCTGACTGGAAATGATGTTACCTTTGCTGTCACACACAGAAGCAAATCTGATCTTGTCGTTTGCATTTGCCACTTTGGACATCAAATACTCGTCATCAGTTGTCATAATTTTATTCTAAAATTTTGTATAGTTAAAGTATGTGAAAAGATAAACTTGTGACTAATTTGAAGATTGATCATTGATAAATTCTTCTATTATTTCTCTCCACCACAAGTTAAGAAGAAAGGAAGGGAATGGGACAATTATCTAGAAGGTACTCCCAAAGGATAACAAAATGGATGAGACTATGAAAACCGACAGAAGGTCGGAAATATACGACAAGGTCATGCCAAAGCACTAAAATCCAATTCGCTGAACAAATGCATAGGCATGTTCATTAGATATTGTTTTTCATTTATTTCATGGTTCAATACCGTCTGACCTGCAAAAAGTGTGACATTGATCATACTCATCATGCTGAAGATGTAGAAAATATACTGGAATTCTGGAGAAACTGGAATCTGCAATACGGCGATAACATGACATGTCTTCACGATTACGTCATTGAGGTATTGGGCTGATTATCCTTCTGCATTTTTCGCATTATGAAAGCCCTGATTCCTCGTCTATCCTTATGAAAACTCTTGAATCATGGTATTTTGAACATGAGACTTTCATGAGAATTGTCATTATCAACTGTGATAATTTCAAACCACTAGTGCAAATTTGGTTCGATCAGTGTCAACAGATTTCTCAAACTGGAAATTAGATCCTAAAATCATTCCTCTAAGATAAATTAGCGCCTATTTTTTCTGAGGTATAGCATGACGTTCAAAGCTATTCTTGATGAAATAGAGAACAATCTGAAAAAAATACTTGACGATCTTTCGATTCATGACAAATCATTTTCTGTAGAGCCTGCAAAACCTGGATTCGGTGATGCCAGCTCAAACATTTCATTCTTACTTGCAAAACATCTCAAAAAGGGTCCGCAAGAAATAGCTGAAATGCTGTCTGAACGATATTCTCGATGTGCAAACACCCTTGTCTTGAAATCTGAAGCACATCCCTCTGGATATCTTAATTTCTTTGCAGACTGGAAAAGACTTTCTCAGTTGATTCTTTCCGAATCTTATCTTGATACGTTTGGTGATGTTGATCTTGGACAAGGTTCCACAATTGTAGTAGAGCATACGAGTGTAAATCCTAACAAAGCTCTTCACATAGGCCACATAAGAAATATCATTATTGGGGATTCAGTATCTAGAATCCTAAAAAAGGCAAACTACAAAGTCAACGTGTTAAACTATATCGATGATTCTGGACTTCAAGTAGCCGACATCATAGTTGGATTCAAGCATTTGGGATATGGACAGGAACCTCCGGATGGAAAAAAATTTGATCATTATTGCGGTGATGACGTCTATGTCAAGACTACTGAAAAGTATGAGTCCGATCCCAGTCTTGACGACGTTCGAAAAAATGTACTGAAAGAACTAGAAGATGGAACTTCTGAAACTGCAAGATTTGCTGACAAAATCACCAAACGCGTTTTGGCAGGGCAGCTTGAAACCTGTTGGAATCTGGATGTATTCTATAATTGTCTTAACTTTGAATCTCACATAATTCGTTCAGGGTTATGGAGTAAGATCTTTGAAAATATCAAAGAAATGGGTCTGTTTGAATTTGAAAATGAAGGCAAGAATGCGGGATGCTGGGTAATTCGCGGTGATGGCAAAGAAGAAGACAAGGTGATCGTAAGAAGTAACGGAACTGCCACGTATATTGCCAAAGATATTCCGTATGCTGCTTGGAAATTGGGGATGCTTGAGGATCCATTCAACTATGAAAAATACGAAAAGGCACAATCGCCTTCCAAGACTTTATGGCAGACCACCTTGGATACTGCACGTCCAGTATCTAAGAATTTTACCGGAGACAAGGTCGTTACCGTGATTGATTCAAGACAGGCAAGATTGCAAAAAATCATCACTTCTCTGATGGGAAAATTCAAATCCATTCCTGATGCATATGTTCATCTTGGCTATGAGTCAGTCACCTTGAGCTCAGAAACCGCGAAAACTCTGGGTTTGGATACTGATGGAAAGCAAGCTCAAATGTCTGGCCGAAAAGGACTGTATGTTAGCGCAGACTCTGTATATGAAATGCTAAAAGAAAAGACAATCCAGGAAACTCTGAAGCGACATCCAGAAATGACTGTAGATGAGATTCAAAATATTGCACATCATGTTTCCGTTGGCACCTTGAGATATGAAATGATAAAACAGGATTTGGACAAAATCATTACCTTTGATTTGACTAAATCTCTTAGTCTGGAAGGTGACACTGCCCCTTACATCCAATATTCTTACGCAAGAGCTTCTAGAATTTTGGAAAAGTCTGACATGATTCCTTCGATAGATATTGACTTTTCTTTGTTAATTGAGACAACTGAATTAAATCTGATTAAGAATATTGGACTTTACAATTTGCAAGTACGTGATGCTGCTAACAACCTGTCTCCAAAAGTGATTGCGAGATACTGCCATGATTTGGCGGTGGCATTCAATTCCTTTTATGAAAAATCAAAGGTTTTAGGTCTAGATGACGTGAACTTGGAACATTCTAGACTGTGCTTGGTTAATTCCTTTAAGATGACTCTGGAAAAAGCGTTAGATCTTCTTGGTGTAAAAACCCCTGATAGAATGTAATGTCCTAGAGGGACAACAATGTCATCCCTCTAGGTTAGTTGGCGTGCAAACCAATTTATGAATAACGTTCTATTTTTAGCCAACAAATAGCTTCCTATCGAATAGATGTCAGAGTTAACAGATAAGATCACAATTAACGAATCAAACCTTGTAAGGGTGACAAAGAAGGAATATGGATACCGTCTGAGATAGATCTATACGTTTGCACCAATCAGCAGTGATGACGAACTCATTGACTGACCTACCAATGATCTTCAAAGCATATTGCTCAACTATGTATGAAGCCTGATCAAATGATCTTTCGGCTAATACGATACTCAAGATGTTTTGAGGAATCAAATGGGTTCTGAACTCAAACTATCGTGAAAACGACATCAAATGGAGGCCACTTGAGGCATTGTATCCAAAAAAAGCAAGAGATGTGACAACAAATGATCAAAACTGTTATGATGACTCATCTAAAACTACATCCTGGAATACCCATATCCAAACACCCAATCAACCAGATGTCTTTACATTCTAGATATCCAATTGGAATTCCTTCTGCCTCTTTACATACTTCAGATGACATTGCACATCCTTCACGAGGAATACCCATCCATACTCCTCCCTTTTCTTTACATTGTATCTCTTCAAATATCGTTGGCATGACAAAATTGACAAGAAAAATTAGTGCAAGAACTGCAATCACGATCAAAGCCATTTTTGAATTGCTTAGAGGTATGGTTGCAGTCACAAAATGTCTGTCAAATTATTCGTTATTTACAATTAAGGGGGATTGTCACTCTTGAATGAAAATAATGTTTACTGTACTGATTTGAAATTATTTGAGAAAATAAAACATGATGCAATGAAAGAAAAATTTGTGTATGATTTAGACACTTACAAAAAAGATGTTCAGAAATTTCATGATAAAATTAAAGAAGCATGGCAAGTACATGATTTGATTGAAACGAGAATACATGTTAACACCGATCCTGAACATTTTGGAGACATTAACAAAGGATTTGGAACATCAGAACATCCTTTTTGGGCATGGAACATGTCAAAGATGATGTAGTAAAAGCATACTATTCAACACAGAGGCACCCGGTAAGATGACATTTGGAGAAAAGTGTTAGATGGAAAATTACTTTGAAAATTATCCGTTTTTGGGCATGCATGCATATATTGACACTGGACGTTGTTCATCGGGACCGTCATACGTAAACTCAAAGGTTGCGGTCGGATCGTCTAATTTGGGATTGATTTCAAGTAAAATCCTCTTTGCTTCCTCTTCTGTGGGAAAAGGTCCGGCTCCCATACATGAATCTGCTGTGGCATTATCTAAAAATAATCCCATTATGCCTATTGCTGCTATTACTCCTACAATCCCGAACAGTTTACTTCTTTGCAATGACGAAATTGAAAATTTTATGATTAAAAGGATTGTGTATCAATGATATTTTTCAAAATGCTGGAGTTATCCTTTTGACTACAATTCCATCTTTTCCATTAACGACATTTGGGGTATCACGTCAATGAAGGTTTTTCATAAAGACTGCGGTAAGGTAATTTATCGTATTTATTTTGTAGATGAAGGGTGGCCGTTAAAATATGAAAACCCAGTTTACAATAATATTCCAAACAAATTCTATTGTAAAGAACACGGTATCATATCAAAATCTGAGGCTGATTTTCAATGACGACAATTGCCGGAGATTGTAATTAGATATGTTTAACCTTGATCTAAGCGATATCTACGTCCTGAGATCCTTTGACGCATATGGAATGTCCGTATACGGGCTGGAATTCTGTACCGGTAAGGGACGATTGGAAGATGGTCTGCTACCATGCAAGAAGCTGCTCAAGGTACGCAAGAGAATAAATGCAAAGGAGCAAAATGATAATGAATAAAGAATACAATTTGAATAACAATGCCTCTGAAGATAGTCGGAGTGAGAATCTCCAGAGACGAAATACAAATGCTATGCCCAGCTTTACAAGGCTTCACACGATTTCCAATCTGATATTTTCACGATATCTTTTAAAAATACCTGTAATTTCTCGGAGTGATATCCCACGATGACAATGAATAAAGAAAGCAATACATGTCCGAAATGCAAAAGTACCAGTCTTACCATTCACGGAAACAATACTGGATATACCGTAACAGACTATCATTCAGAATATTATGAGATATTTCAATGCAATGTGTGCAGATATGAATTTTCAAAACGATACGGAAATGAGGATGATGGAAGTTGACAAAAAATAAAGAATGTAAAAAGACAAAGATCATGGTGTTTTTGGACGGCAAGCTGCTGTTTTCACATGTCGATGACATTGATTCTTGGAATCATGGAGAGAAGATTTCCCTTGCACGAAAACCTCCAATTCATGTGGATGTTGGTGACTATCCTCCAGGACCACAACCTTCACCTAAGACAGTCGAATCAAAGATTGTGGCAAGAGTTGAAATGAAAAACAAACAAGACGAAAACATACTGTGCATATTGTGTTACGAATTGGTGGAATATACCAGAACACAGACTGTAAAGGATATTGTAAAAATCAAACAAGAGTTGTTAAGATGACAACTGAAAAAGAAAGTGAGATAAAAACATGAACTTGAATAACAAGAAAAAAATTATCATTATTGCGGCGGTAGTTGTTGTAGGATTATTGTTTTTTTCGATGAGTTATCACACTCTTTTCAATACTCCTGATGGATTATTTGGATCGGATAAAGAATTGTTACACAAACGATTAATCTCCCATCCTGCATACGTGGAATTTCGAGAAAAATATCCTAACATATCAGAAGAAACTTTTTCATTTTGCTATCCTAACAAGTGTGGTAGCGTACTGTATACGACAGTGAATTTTCCAAATCAGGTAGATAAATTAGTATTTGAAATGTCTCATAGTGATATATCTAATTCGATACACGCATCTATTTTTTGCACGGTAAATGATGAACGCACAAAGCATTACAATCTTGCCCCCGAAGACATTGAGAATTTTACCTGTCCTGATAAATGACAATTGAATCAAAGAGTAATGTTGGTTTGAAAATACCGGACAATGCAACATTGCCGGAAATCATTGAACTATTGAATTTAGTTGGATTACATTTTACTCCATTTCTTCTGGATGCCGCTGCATCAAAATGGATTTATGATCACAAAGACTGGATTGTTGATGGTGAATGACAATCAAAACAAATAGTAATCTTTCCAGATTATACAGGTGTTTGATATTATTTCAATATTCTTAACAAATGATATATCAAATCAAGACTATGGTATACTTATGGATAGTCTCGAATTACCGATATTAATCGTCAGTGTGGGCATCCTGCTTGTCAACATCATTTTCTATGCGAAGAAATGGAATAACTGCACCAAGGGATGAGCGAGGAAACAATCTACTGTCCCAACTGCAAGAAAGGAAAGCTCAACAAATTCTATATTCAGCAGAAAAGAAAATGGAAAGGATTCACTCCGTTGATTTGTTTTGATTGCAAAATAATCATAGACAATAAACATGAATTCAAGTATTATGATGGAAAATGTATAGTGTCATAGCATCATTTTAACAATCAGCTTAAGTATCAATAATCAAGAATTAATTCTGTAGTGTCAGAATTAGAAACAATCAAGCCAAGCTTGCAGTCTTACAATCTTGTAGGGACTGCAATAATTGAAGAGTTATCAGGTGAGGAATCAAACATGTTACTCAAGGATGCATGGATCAATCTTGGCAATCAATTAATCATAGAGGGAATACCCGAAGAGCAAATCAGTTCGGTTGCAACAAAGCTACTGTTGGAAAAAAAGGCAGAGACGACAAATCTTCCAAAGGAAGAACTAAAGATGAGCGGTTACTTTTACCGTGTGTATAATTCAGAAGGATGGACAAATTCATTTTATGCAAGAAATGCAAATGAAGAACAATCAGTTACCCTAGGGGAACAAGAAAATACTTCCATTAAACAAAATGCATTCGAGCAGGAAAACAAATCATGGATTTCATCAATAGAAAGACTCGAAGACTTTCTGAAATTGGAAAAAACAAAACTAAAGAATAATCATTTTGATTCATTGGTTCCGCAAAAGCAGTCAAACCAGATTCTACTTACCATTAACAGCATCATTGACCATTGCCATGACAGGCTAAACAAAAAGACAAAGATTCCATTGGCACACCATCCGATTTTACTAAGAGACGTAATGACTGCCAGTGGCACACTTCTCTCTCAGAAATATTACGAACACGTAATGGAAAAGGAGGTATTCACCACAAAGACCGTCTCCAAGATTGTCAGGTGTATCATGAAAGACGTACCATTCAGGTATGAGCCAACAAATAAAGATCAGGCAGAGGCATGTGGGTTCTCAGGCGTATCGTGCCCAAATTGTGACAATTTCAGAACCGAATACGTGCCTGGAATCAAGATCATCGAGGTAAAGGATTCAGAAGGTAGACGATTAAAAAACAAAAAGACAGGAGAGATACTCACACAGACCATCGGTATCAGGAGAATACACTGCTACAAAGAAGACCTAGACTATGACGCACCGATGCCGGCATGCCTGCAGTAGATGTCAATAATCCTGATTGGTAGTAAAATTAACAGAATTTTCTTGAGATATTCATAAAAAACAAAGAGAGCAATGGTGCCAAGCGTATCCTTGTTTCGGAAGAATGAACTGCTGTACTAAGATGTGA
This sequence comes from Candidatus Nitrosopumilus sp., assembly GCA_029263475.1. Taxonomy (GTDB): domain Archaea; phylum Thermoproteota; class Nitrososphaeria; order Nitrososphaerales; family Nitrosopumilaceae; genus Nitrosopumilus. Next base: position 22,344 of record JAJCXK010000029.1, on the reverse strand, counting down.
ATGTATTTGGGAGGACACCATTGCAATATGACTATGATGATTTTGTTTTAAAACATACAGAACAATTCATTGCGATAAAACAAACACTTGAAATAATTTTGTGTTTTGTACCGGTACAATCACTATTTTGTGAGAATCCGATCCACAATTCTTTGCTTGGATTATCTTGACAGAATTTTACATTTTATCTTCATATGGTAACTACTCTCTTGGTGTTGCTTCGTATCCCATGTTTCCTCCATTTCGTACTATCTTGATGTACGGATGATCTGTGTAATCTTGTGCGAACATGGACATCTCTTTCTTGAATTTTCTTTCAAGTTTCTTCATATCCTTTATCTTGTCTTCCAGTGTCTCTTCCTTGTCTGATTCGTACTGGTCTCTGAGATAACCGATGGTTTTACTCAGATCTTCCTTGTGTGCTGCGGAATTTTCATGGTATTCCTGAATCGCCCTCTTTTCTGCATCCTTTGAATCTGACAGCAAGTCTTCATACTTTTCATCGTACTGCTTCTTCAGTGCTATCTTCTCGTTGTACAACACATCTTGCATTTCTTTGATTTGTTGATTGATTTCCTCAACGTCTCGAAGTGTTTCCTTTCTTTCTATGCTTTTCATAATGTATTCTTCCGGATCTGGAAATTCTACAATTTCTTGTTCTATCCATCTGTTTGCAGTGTCTTCTGAAACACAAGAGTACTTTTCAGTTTGATTATTGTATACCACTTTGAATCCGTCATCGCATCTCGTGAGGGGCGTAACAGACTGAGCATCACGAGAACCATTATTGTTTCCAGAGTCCCCAGTTATCTCACCCATTCCGTGCTGTATCCACATTTCTGCAGTCTGCATTGTGACGCAGACATAGTCATCTGCATGGAAGCGATGTACCACGATTTGTCCTTGCCTGCATTCTGTATCCTGACTGGTTCTTCCCAGTTCGTCCCAGGATATTGCATCGTCAGGATTTGCGTTAAGATATTCTGGATTTGTCCTGTAATCCTCATAATGCTTCCTTAGTTGTTCTCCTGTTACGGGCGAATCAACGAACTGTCCTTCCCTGTCAAAAAGAATCTGCTGGCTATAGTATGCAAGATTATGCCTTACGTTGAATTGAGAGTTTGCCTCGATTAGCTCAATACGTTTGGTTTCTGCTGCTGCAAGGTATGCCTGTCGTGCATCACGTAATGAACCTCCGTCAGCCTTTACCTGTTTTAGGGCATCTCGTCCCGCCTTTACCTTCTGTTCTTTGAACTCAAACTGGTCCCAGAACACTTCCTGCACTTGCGAGTCAGGAATGGTGTCAACGAATCTCTCGTATGAGTTCTTTGGAGAATAGTAGTCCCAGAGGGTCTCCCATTCTTTGAGATCCTGATTCAGCTTTGCCAGAGACAACCGTCTCTTCTCTTCCAACTCTTTTTGCTTTTCGAGTTGTTCATAGTTTCTTTGTTCGAGTTCCGCAATCCATTTTCTTGTCTGTTCAATCTTCTTTAGAATGTCCTGGGCCAAAGGATTGTTTGCCAGATCATCAGAGAGAGTAATTTGATCATTTGTCATGATGCCATCATTACTGTTTTGAGCATAGCTGGTCTGCATTATGATGCCAGGACCTATTGCAAAGACAAGAATAACCATCAAACCAGATACTAATGAGACCACGATCAGGACAGAATTTTTCATCATTGATAAGGTGTGCGCATAAGTTCTACTACCAAACAGGAAATTGTAATTACATGATGCCTCTTGATGATGCCACTTCAATCCATCTGAAATCTGCACCTTCTAGCGCATGTGTCCAACAGACATGGAATCCTGATGATGTGGTATCTGAATACGATATAGATTGCGCATGTTGCATCCTAATTTTTGGGAGAACACCGCCAATGACGGAATGATGCTGTCCGATACCACGTCATTGGAAAATGGAAGGGCATTTTCTATGTTATTGCACATGATGGTAACGAAGAAGTGATCATGATAAAGCAGATATTGTTGGAACTACGTTGGGGATTTCAATTTTAAAAATCATTGGTTTTTTCTTAAGATGCGTATCGGAGTGATCGTCAAACTTTTTCACCATGATCGAGATTCTTTCAAACCAAAATAATTCAAATCTGAATTACGTTTTCACATATCATCATGGCCTGCAATGACAGACATAACCAATACAAAGCAACAAAGCCGTACGGTGGAACTCGATACAGTAACGGGCAGAAATATTGTACAACATGCGCTGTCTTTATGAGATGGGAAGGCGTCAGATGTCCTTGTTGCAATTATAATCTGAAATACAGTCCAAGCAATGGCAGACACAAGCTAGTGGTTCACAGGTTTTAGGCATCAAATTTTTCAGTTGATTCCATCGCTTGGAATCCGTTAACAAAAAATTGTCATTTTAATTTAACATGATAACAATTATTCTCAACGTTTTCAAGATGTGGCAATTCTGAAAAAGATCACTTTTTCCCCAACTTTTCTTGTTGTTCATCATGTGCATGTTTCTCTGAGATATACAAGTTGTAGACTGTTAGCACCCATATGTTTTTCAGCTCGTCAACATCCTTTCCCATTATTCTGTAAAGGAACATTCCACGAAAGAATGCTGCCAATCCCTGTGCCATCCGCAATACTTCTGAATCATCAAAGCCTTCCAATATTCCGATTTGGGTTCTGGCAAATCTGAGCATTTCGGCCGTCCTTTGTACGATTTCATCATCTTTCTTGGACAGCATTTGTTGAAGTTTGGGATTGTGTTCTGATTCTATGACACCCTCCAGCCAGAGCCTTTCAATCAGTTTTGATTTTATCATTCTTGAATCATAATACGTTGTCAGATCATCAAGAAGCTTGTTTCGATCTTTAAACAATTTGAAGCCCTGTTTCATATAATATTCGAATTCCTCTTTAAATGCCGAATCTATGTTCTGACTAAGAACCACAAAAAAAAGATCCTCCTTGCTGGGATAATGATAAAACAGTGTGCCTTTGCTTATTTTTGCCGCCTTGGCAATATCACTCAGGGATGTCTTTTGAAATCCATTCTTTGCAAATCTTTTTGCTGATATGCTGATGATCTTTTCCTGAGTATCTGTCAATGATTTGTCCTTCATTTTCTATTCCCTTTCATTTGTTTTCTGATTGACGTGTTTGTCATGAGTTATGTTGGTTGCCTTTTGGTATTAAATTTGTCGGTCGGTCAACCGACCGATTTATATTGTTGTGGCATGTACGATAGACATGATGAAACAATTAGTACAAAATCTCATGACGGTCAAAAAACAATATGCAAAAAGACCGTTAGTAAGCGGAACCGTTCTTGACCGATATTTGTTTAATTTCAGGGTCAACTTGGATACGATGGAAAAGCATATGCCTATGCTCAAGTGGCTTGAACCAAGAAACGCTCATGGCTATGGGGTTGTCTCCCTTTGCATGATCGTCTTCAAGGGATTGACGATACAACCTTTTCCAATGATTGGAATAAACACCGTGGCATGTGCATATCGTTATTCAGTTATGGATGTGTCTGGAAATGAACCTGTTCCGACAGTCTATCTTCTGGGCAGAAATACGGACAGCGCGTTTGCAAACTGTTTTGGACCTTTGATGCTGTCATCCAGACTGGGAAAAACAACATCCGCTATCAAAAAGAACAAAGAAGGAAATCTGGGTGTGGACATCATGTCTTCAGATGCCCGTACGGTCATTTCTGCTACGATACTGCAGTCCAAGCCACAAAAAAAATCTGTATTGTTTGAATCCACAAAAGAGTTCAAGGATTTCATGTCCGATGGATTGGTAAGCTACACTCCGGGATTGACTGATGGAAAATATGCCCGATGTGACTTTGAAGGTGCAGCCTTCAACTATGAGCAGGTTGATGCAAAAGTCTACAAGAGTTGCCTAGCCGAGGATTGGGGTGATGAAGACTTTGTATTTGATAGTGCATACAAGACGGTAAATGTACAGGAATACAATCTACGTAACAAGGGGGTGTACAACGGCGACCTCTAACTTGCATATCATATTTTTTACGATGACCATGCAAACTAAAAGTTGTTGTAATATGATGAATCCTAAAAGAGGAATTGAAATACTGGAATATCTAAACTTGTCGAGTGAGGTGTCTGAGCATGATTGTGACTGCTAGTCATTATCTGCACTCTCGCAAATTGGAACCTTTATCATATAATTGGGTGTCTGAACCTTGTTTTCCCCTCTACGAGTTTTAGGAGCACTCCCGACGCCTAGCATACGTGTCACATTCCTACTTTCATGGAATCATCGCCAAAAATTCAAGACGGGATCTAGTATCAGCACGAGTCTCCTCTGCATGTCCTGAATTGATCTCTGTCATGAGATTGTGATTATCAACTGTGATGTTGTGAAATTATTTGTGCAAAGTTGGTTCGATCTGGGTCATCAATTTTTAATTTGTCATAAACTGCCGTCAACTAACTTACGGTCAACATGACTTGGTGTGCCAACCAATTGATGATTAGCGAAATTTTTAAGCCATAAACCTTTGTTTTGTGTATTGATATTTTAGATTATTGAGATCGTCTTTCAGAGTCTAATTTGGCCTATGTGACATTGAATGAAGAAAGCGCATGTTGTTTGCAAACGTTTGACATGTAATGGGGGATAGTGGAAATCTACAATCTGACATTTTACATCATCAAAAACTAAACGTTTGTTTGGGTTTCCTATGATCTGATTATTATTTCACTTTCACGTAATCCCGTTATGGTGATGTCGCAAAGCATTTGGAGGTGTATCCAATGTCGTTTTTCCAAAGTGTTGTATTCCAATATTGAAAAAACATGGTGCCCTGCTTGTCAAAAAGAGATGACGATTTCACCAGGGTGATAATTCACAAACACTTCTCATAAAATCACTCTAGATTTACTCCTTCACGTATACACATAATAACTTCACCTGTTGTTCCAAACAAGCAATTTTCATAATCATGATTGATTTTTCTTTACACTTCTATTGACATACGAATTTCATACTTACTATACGAATGAGCGATAGCGAATACAAGAAAAAAATAAACCCTGATTCTTTTGACAGGGAGATAATTCTGTTGAGTGTAAGTGCAACTCAGCAAAACTAGTTTTTTTGCATTAATCACATGTCTTATGCCTGAATGATCCTACTTTATTATCTTGATTTGCAACCTGCTAAATTATGATCTAAAGACTTCACCAGGTGATGTTTTACCACTTTGAGGAACCAAGTTTGATGGTAAACCCATTCCAAATTCATTGATACGATTATAATTTAGACATCTAAGTCGGATGAGATAAAACTAAAAAGAAATAGATTTATTCTTTCTAATTTTTTTGCAATATGATGTCCATGACAAATAACCCTAAGATAAAATTTGTTTTAATCCTGCCAATAATTGGAGGGATTATTTTCTTTGGTACTACCGTGATGGAGTCTGACGTGCCAGATGATGCTGAAAAACATGAACATCTTTTGACACAATTTGCGATAAACTACAAATCAATGATGTCTGCGTGCAGTGAGGATGAACTTAGTTCTGAAGAACTTCAGTCATGTCTTGATGCATTTGATGAAGTAAGGGACTTTTGTGCCATTGAGAATGCAGTTCAATGTGGTGACAAACAAATGGAACAATTAGAAAAAAAATTATCTGACATCTAATTTGTCTTACTTCAAAACTGTATCTGGCTATTGTAATTTATTTTTTGAAAATGAATATTATTGCGCATGATCAATATTTACCATGCATATTATCCTGACGTGCAAATAGATTGTTATTTTGAAATAATTTTATCCCTAAACCTTTAATGGTTGCCGCCCTTGCGACGATTTGAGTTGTTGTGTATTTCGATCTTTGATCCTGAATATACAAATTTTATTTAAAAGATTGCTTAATGACAAATGAATTGGAATTTAGTGACTATTTTATACTGTTGATATTACTAAAATCTCCTATTCTGTGTTTTGCTTATTTCAAACTCATTCACAAATCAAACGTAAAGAAAGATGTCCAATCCGTATTCAAAGGCATTAACTCAAATGGTTCAGACGCATCAATTTAACATATTTTGCTTTGTAAGGTGCTGATCTGTTTGATCACAAAAATTTTAACCTGATTGAATCACAAATATTACAATGGCGTGCGTTTGCGGGATTCATTTGGAGGACTCTACTTGTTCTGGTACCGATTGCCATGTGTGTGTATTGGGCGAGGAAAACTATATTGAGAATCCGCAATTACCTGCAGAAAAGTATTGTCTAAATTGTGCCATGAAAAAAGCAGGATTCACCATGGAAGAATTATCTCATTTGATCTTGGCTAACCCTGATAATGATTCTCAATGTGATGGCAAATCATGTTAGAATGACTAATCCAATTGAAGATGTCATGATGTAAATTCTGCATACTTGTGTGACCATACACTTCATGTGAAATTAAACTTAATCTCTTAAAGATTATTGATAAAATGGATGCTGCCTGGCTCTTTTGCTTTCTAAAAATGGTTCAGACCTGTAAAAGTCCATAACGACAATATTTTTTATATTTGGAAACCTGACACGTTCTAAATGAAAGAAAACAATGATTAAAATTAAAAGAATCTACAAAGATCCTGATGAATCCGACGGGTATCGAATACTTGTAGATAGATTGTGGCCACGCGGTGTATCAAAGGAACGTGCAAAAATTAATTTGTGGTTAAAGGACGTGACTCCTAGTGACAAATTACGAAAATGGTACTCACATGATCCTAAAAAATGGGACGAGTTTCAAAAAAAATATGAAATGGAACTGGTAGGAAAAACTGATTCACTAGATGAAATCAGGACAATGGAGAAAAATCAAAAGACGGTGACTCTTCTTTATGCTGCTAGAGATGAAAAGATTACTCATGCAGTCATATTACAACGGATTCTCTTAGGAATTTCTGAGAAAAAATGAAACTAAATTCATTGCGAGTTTGTTGAACTGAGTTAAAGGGTGAATGAAATTCATAATTTTATGCCTGTTTTTTGTCAATTATAACGATGTGGCCATTTTTCCAATACTCATCATATCTTGATTGTGATTGCTCAACACTCTTGCTCAGATGACTGGGAATGATTAACAATCTATATTGTCTATTTTTAATTTTTTGTGAATCTTGTAAGATTGATAATCAGTGAAATAATCAAGAAAGTTAAATCCTATTGACTTTTTTACAAAGTAATGAAAAATCAACCCGATTATTTTTACATGCCATGTGTCAGAAACCCCAAACTGATGGACATCTTTCTAAAGGTTGAAGGATATACAAAGTTGATATTTTGTTCCACGACTATGGAAATTGGAGATATCAATCACTAACAAATACAAAAAATGAAATCAAAATTTTCTACGGAATTATCTTGATTATTGTGGTCATATGTGATTCGTTCAATATTTTACCATCTATTGAAGTTTCATTGGTGGTATTTTTTTGAATTCGTTTTTGATGCCTTCTATGGATGCAATTCTTCATTAACTAATACGATGTAATTGATGATCAAAAAATGATTATAGTGATATTGATAAAAAACAAACAGATTTGTCATTTGATTCACTGTCCACACCCAAACTATTCTTTGATAAGGGCACAATTCGTATTGAAGATGGCAAGCTAATACGAATTCCAGGCACAAAATACGATGAGAGGACAAAATCTCTTAGATCGTATGGCCTGAATTACTCTGAAATTGTAGAATATCTAAAAAAAAGTAATCTTGATTTCGTCGATAGCGTTCCTGACTTTATTCCGTCTCCTGTATACCAAATGGGGGATTTGGTCCTGCGGGATTATCAGCAGCAATCTGTAACAAACTGGGAAAAATCATCCATGAGGGGATGTGTTGTTTTACCTACCGGTGCTGGAAAAACTGCTATAGGAATACATGCAATTCAAAAAATAAATGCGTCAGCATTGGTAATAGTGCCGACAATTGACTTGATGGAGCAATGGGAAAAAAACATTTCAAAATATCTGTCAATTGACATCACTCAACCTTCACAAAACATCCGCATTGGAAAATTAGGGGGTGGAGAAGATGATCTGCAAGCAATCACCGTGGCAACTTACGATTCTGCATACCTTCGAGCGTCTTCCATAGGAAATAAGTTCAAACTAATTATTTTTGATGAAGTGCATCATCTCGCTGCCCCTGGATATCGCTCAATTGCAGAACAGTTTGTTGCACCGTATAGGTTGGGTCTGACTGCTACCATAGAACGAGAAGACGGGCTGCATGAATTGATCCCGTACCTTACTGGCGGAGTGGTATTTCGTCTTGGCTCACAAGAACTTTCAGAACAAAAATATCTTGCGGATTACACTATTGATAGAATCCAAGTTGATCTGACTCTGGAAGAGCAACGTGAATACGAAGTCAACCAAACAAAATTCTTAACGAATATGAGAAAACTGGGATTCAAAGTCCCGTCCATGTACAATCTGAAACGAATGATAATGATGTCGAATAAAAATAAGACTGCACGAGATGCAATGCTTGCAAGAAACAAAGCAGGTGAAATTGCATTAAACAGTGAATCTAAAAAAGATGAATTACAAAAAATTCTACAGGAAAATGCACATTCAAAGACAATAATTTTCACACAAAACAACAAAATGGTCTATGATCTTTCAAACAGATTTTTGATTCCTCATATTACGTACAAGACGCTTAAAGATGAGAGACGTGATGTATTGGATGGGTTCAAGTCTGGAAGGTATGGCGCAGTTGTGACCTCCAAAGTATTGGATGAGGGGGTGGATGTTCCAGATGCAGAATTGGGAATTATCATGAGTGGGACTGGTAGTGGTAGAGAGCTTATACAGAGACTGGGAAGGGTTCTGAGGCCAAAACAGGATGGCAGAAAAGCCAGACTGGTTGAATTGGTGTCAAAACATACCCGAGAAACAAGCACTAGTGTAAAGAGGATATCTGCGTTGAAAAAAAATTCATCCATCGGTGTCAATCCATCCCGTTATGGAAACTGAATCATGCATGACAAAATTCCAAAAATAATGGAGGGTGATCCCTGATGCTGTCTTCAGACCTTCTGCGAATCAAGATTGGACGGGGAAAGGTAATGCCCATATTTTGCACTTCTGACTTTGGCAATGGCACTGATTACGAACTTGCAAATAAGCTGATTATGTTTTTTACAAATGCTCAAAAAAACAAGCAGTGCAAGGGGGATTTACTAAAAAAAATTTTCTATCTTGAGTCTGAATATGATTACAAGCTGGTACGGGGATTGCTTGCGTTATTAGAACGTCGTTCGGTTTTTGGACAGTTAGAGTCACCATCTACAATTGCAACTCCTGCGTCAATACGAAAAAAACTATTTGAGGAATCTTCGAAACAGGGTTTTGCATTGTCTGATTCACAAAGAAGATCAATAATACAAAAGATTGCAAATCAGATGCATATACAATCGTATGACGTTGAAACTATGATGTGGGGTGACAAGGATGAAAATCTTCTGCTAACCAAGTTTGATGCGATTAATCCAAAAGATCTAATTTTGTGGTACAATCTGTCACTGCTACAAACACTTCTTTTCAAATGTACTAGGTTGGAGTTTTATGTTAAGGGTGGACTTTATTGGAAACAGGTTTTGCGTGATGTCAAAAGATATGGCCTTATGTATAATTTAGAATACAATTCAGGTGATGATGATGATGGCGACGATTCGATAAAATGTATTCTGGAAGGTCCGTTCAGCCTATTCAAAATGACTGACAGGTATGGCACATCCATGGCCAAACTGTTGCCGTCAATTGTAGGTACACCCACTTGGAAAGTCAACGGCTCAATTACAAAAAATACCGATAGCGGTCAAAAAATCTATTCATTTGAGTTATCTGATGAAAATACTCGTGGATTTCTTCGCTCAAGAATGGAGCCTACGTTTAACAACGGTGGAAGTATTCTTGATGATGGCTATGTGTATGACAGCGCCATTGAGGCAGCATTTGCCAAGCGATTTTATCAGCACTTTGTTCCTGATGACAAGTTTGGATGGAAGATGTCTAGGGAACCTGATCCATTAATTGCAGGTGGAAAAGCCATGATTCCTGATTTTTTATTTGAAAGGTTCGGGCGAAAAGTATACTTTGAAATTGTGGGATTTTGGACACAGGACTATCTGGATAGAAAGGCAGCTAAACTCAAAGTACTGTTTGACGGTGATGATAAAAACCAAAAAGGTGTGGATTTGTTGGTTGCAGTGAATTCTGAATTGGCATGCTCACAAATAGAAACAATTTCCAAAGACAAAATTTTTACTTTCAAAAAAGAGGTTTCAATAAAACCCATCTTGGAACATTTGAGAAAAATTGATGATGAAATCATCAAAGAAAAGATTGCAGATACTGAACTTGTTCTGGATGAAAATAACTTGGATGTGATCTCGATAAAACAAATCGCTCAGAAACATGCAATTCCAGATGATGCAACAGTAAAAATCGTTGATATCAATTATCCAAACCAATACATGGTGGTGGGTTCCTATTTTATATCAAAAGAAAAAACTGCAATCGTAAATGATTCTATCTCTGGCATCTCGAAATTTGTTGAGGCATGTAGTGTGATGGCTTTAAATGAAATTCCTGATTCGTGTCATGCTGATTTGTTGTCTAAACTGGGGTATGATGTAATCTGGAACGATTTGGATCCTAACAATGCAACAATATCTAAAAAATAACACTGTACATTTCTACGAAATTGTTTTCTGTCAATGAATGGTTGACGTTTGTTATCTATCAACATTATAGTCTATGATCCGTTTACTGTACTTGGTATCAAATTATGTATATTGATCTATGTTTCCACCTTGACCGTAAAGCACGTTCATGGTATACGTGTCTGTGATGTCGGGATGATTTCGCAACCTTTTCACGATTTGCTCTATTCCGTTAGGATCCGCAGTCACGATTTTCAGAAAAATGTCATATTTCCCCCAAATCCCGTTGATTTCCGATACTTCCAAAATTTCTTTTAATTCTGAAATGATTTTGGATTCGCTGCCTGTGTTGCAATTAATGAGAACGTAAGCTTGCATATGTAAAATTTGGTTAATGAGAACTAAAGCTTTTCGAATATGTCATACAGATTTTAGAGAAATGTTCCGGTAACTGCGTCTATTCTGGCGATGGCAACTTTTTTCTTTTTGTCATAGCATTCTGTCTCGTAAATTGGAACAAAGATTTCTAGAAATTCGGTGATGGTGAAATTTTCTTGATTGATTTCAATATCTGATGGGATGCTGTCTTTGAATTTTCGTCCTAACCTTGAAAACACTTTCCTGTCTTCCACTTTGTTTTTTCTAATGTGCTCTTTGTTCACATCCAGTACTCTTTGAGCATAATTTTCAATGCTGTCGGAATTTATGCTGTATGGAAATGTAGTTTCCAATCCATGATTGTCCAAATACAAAGAGTCAGTTGAATTCTTTACTGCTTTTTCTGTCACTCCTATCTCTAAATCCTGCTTTGTCATTCCTACTCCCAGCTTCATTTTTTTCCATACTCCTGATGCATTCGCAACTGTAAACTGCTTATTGCCAATTGTCACTTCTCTAACGTCTGAATCCACTTTAACCGTGTATGATGACTCTCGATCAAAGTCCACATCATAATTTCCTGAAACAAAAATAACCTGTTCCATGAACAATTGAGGGTTTTCAACTGATATCTCGTCTGCTTTTGGTCGTCTTAATGCAGAACCAAAAAGTGACGTTTTTTTTGCATTCAGAATTTCCACGATATCTTGTGGCATCAGCTTTGTCTTGAGAACCACAATCTGCTTGGTTGGATTGTTGTCTGGTTTCAGATTTTCTTTACTTGCCAATTTTATTTTTTTCTAGGCCTTTGACGTGGATTTCTTTCATAAAAACTCTCGATATTGTCGTTCCATTCCTTGGTATCTGTTAGCTTTGAACGATTATGGGGTCTTTTTCCATTGGATGACAAGATCTGACTGTTATTTTCATAAAATTTGTCTGTTTCATCAATTAGAATGTCTAGAAATTCCGAAGCACCTTTCACCTCTTCACTTTTAGGCCTTTGATGTGTCATTACTGATTTGGCAAGTGTTTCAATTTTTGCAATTTTTATTCTATATTCGCTTAGAATTCTGTGCTCTAAAGAAATCATCTCGTATTTTATGGATTTTACTAGTGTATGTTCATTTCGGTGCCAAATTGGTTGAGAAGATTTGATTGTCTAACCGTACATCGACTTGTCAATGGTCTGATCTACTGAGCTGTTCTGTGCTGAAAAGCCACTAAAATTTGAACGCAGTATTTTTTGAACGTGACCTGATACTCTTGCAACATTATCCCATGCACTGTGAAATGCTACCCTGCTTAGATCCTCTTCATCCACGTGTGAGAATATGGCCAAACCTGAGATTTCCTCGCCGTTCTTTATCCACTGATGTCCTACCTTGCATATTGTACATATCTCACTGATCTCCATGATTGCTTTTGAAAACGATGGGTTTTTTATGACAAGTAATTTGGCATCCTGTGATGGAAAACGCATGTTTACGTTAACATGTATCCTGTCTTCCCTGTTTGTATTTTTACTGACTATTACGTTTGTACCTACGTGAAACTGCCAGTCCACAATTTTGCTTTTCTCTCTTATTTTCTCTGTCTGATCTTCATAATTGATATTGGTAATTTTGATAAAGTCTTCTACTAGCAGTTTCATTTGTTCGGTCGTCTTTGCCATGGTGTTGATCATTTTTGGTCACATATATGCATGACATCCAAAAAAAGGAATTAATGGCTGTGTCCACAGCCGCAGGAATCATGACCTGCTTCACCTTGTGATTCTGCTCCTGCGCATTTGGAACATTTGTCTGCACCTGTTGGTGAGAAAAATCCTATTCCACAGGAAACACATTTTTGATTTGCCATAATAAAATCCATCACTGACTAGTATTATACCTATTTTTAAGTAGACATAATCACAATATGTCATATTGCAAATGTTTAAACGATAAATACCCTCAAGCGGCATTATCAAATCTTTTTAATTTCTTCAAAGGTCAGGTAGGATCTTTGACATCCATGAATTAACATTGTTCAAATCCTGATTATGGGTTCAAATTTGATTGGGAGCACAATGTTCATGGGGATATAGTTAGGCGATTAGAAAACATACCCACGTGTAACTGTAAAATATTAGAAAAATAGTGTTATTTTTTGTCGGCAAAAACGCGATAGATGGCATCAGAATTCCTTGAGGTGTATGTCCAATCCTTCACATTCTTTGTGATATCTGCAAATACTTCCTGCACGTTTGGATGCAATCTGTCAAACACATCTTTTCCCACCACAATCTGGTTTGGTTGTGCAAGTCCCTGAATTTTTGCTGCCATATTCATGGATGGACCTATGAGATCAACCAATGAATTCTTTTCATCAGAACCGTACTGAACTACGGTGTTTGCACCAAAGTCAATTCCAATTTTTATCTCAAGCTCGGGCAGTTCAGTGTCTTCTTTGCTCAGAATTTTGTTTATCCCATCTTGCACTACCATCAGCATTGATTCAGCACACCCTACAGCGTCATCTGCTGCTTGCAACGAACTACCCTTTCCGACAAAATATCCTATTACGGCATCACCTGAAAACTTTAGCACAAAGCCTCCGCACTGACTCATGACATATGACATTTCTTGTACAAAAGAGCTTATCACCACAGAAAGCTTCTCAGAGGGTAATCTAAGACTCATCTTGGTTGAGCCGACAAGATCAACGTAGATGATGGCCATTTCAACCTGCTCATACACATGCTTTCTTAGAAATTCCTCAGAAGCATCAACAATTCTTGAATATCTGTAACCGTTTTTCAGAGAATCTCGTATGCGCTTCTGAACATCTTGTATCATGGTTTCAGAATCCACCGTTTTACTTTCAGTTTTTCCCAAAAGCATGTCTACTATGTTGTTTGATTCCTTCTCTTTTTTATTCGGACTTGGTTGCATACTTTCTAATCAAACAATCAAAGATTGTACTTAACTGTTTTATGATTATTCTAGTATTGAAAAAATCCATAGTTGTGTATTATATTTTCTCCATGCCTGTTGTATTGGGACTAACAGGTGTAGAAAATATATCACATTGCGGGGATACATGTAATTATAAAATTTAAAAAAAATGAAAAATTATGGTCTGGAATTAATTTTCTTCATCCAGTATATTTCCCAGTTTCTTGAGGGTCATCTCTTCTGCTTTGAGATGTTTTTTTAACAAGGTCTGGTGATCACGTTTATGTTTTTGAAACACCTTGCGTAGTTTTCCTCTGGTTGTTGCATTTTTTAGCTGTCTGTCATAATCAGCGTGTAATTTTCTAATGCTTTTACCAAGATCATCAGTTGTCTTCTTTCCGTTGGATGAGACTGCGGATGTGATTAGTTTGGAAGTCATACGAAACACAGATAAAATTCTCTTGAAAAACTGCATGGGTGTACAATATTAGACTGTCAATACGAAAATATAATCACAGTTTTGATTGGAATCTTGTCCAATCAAAAACAGATACAGCGAATTTTCATCATCTTTATCTGCTTTGAAGGGGATTTAGTGTATGCAAGCATACGTTCTCATCCAATGCAAGACTGGAAGCGAGGTCAAAATCATTTCAGAATTCAAGGAACTGCCCGAAATAAGTGAGATCAACGGAGTCTGGGGGAAACATGACATATTCATAAATATCTTGACTCCTGATCCTCAATTCGTAGATGAACTTGTCAAGAGGATACGAAATCATCCTGATGTGACTGACACGTATACCATGCACGTATTGTATGGGCAGGGGGGAAGCATAGACGAGGAAAAAGATGCCTGATAAGATTGAAAAAACCCGAGAGAAAGGATATTGGCAATCAGTTGCCAGTAATTAAATCCAAAATAAATCCAAAGAACTCTCGTATCATGTAGTCATTTTCAAAAAAGATAGTTAACTTCAGATCTGGACATTCATTGACTCAGATCGAACAAAATTTCAATCAAGTAGTTCTAATTCAGTTTCAAATGATATAATGTTCCATGACGGGGCTATGCTCAAAATGCTATACATCAGGTGTGTCTCTCGTATTGCATGAGGAAACATTTGAGGCAGTTTGCGACAAGTGCAGAAATTAAAATGATATAGGTTACCAAACAGACAAGTACACACTTTCTTGCCGGATGGACGAGGACAATTGTAATCTATGTGTCGATATACGTTTTGCCTGCTGCTGCAGTTTAGCATGGCAGATGTCAACTTTGGTTGATTCAGATCCTCAAAAGCAAAATACAGCATCGTGTCTTATGGACATAATTAGAATATGCAAGCATTACAGGAATGAGTTTCATGATTCGTATCGAGTCTGCTGCTCCCCAAAATATGCAAGAGAAATTTCCTGACTGTGATACGAACATGACACAGTCGCACGAAGGATTTTCAAAATACTGGACTCCAAAGCAGTTCATTGGAAAGATTGTTTTTGACAACAAAGGCAATGATTGCGGCAAAATACACTCGTTGCATATCAACCCGCAGACCTTTGCAGTGTCCGGCATAATGGCAAAAAAGATGCTGTCCAAGGAATATTTCGTCTCAAGAGGGTATTTTGAGGAAATAAACGAGTCCGGCCTGCATCTGAATTCCATCCCAATAAAGCCCAATGATAAGGTCATAGACACCGAAGGAAAAAACATGGGCAAGGTGATCAAGATAAATCTCAATTCTGAGACAAATAAGTTGGAATCATTGGAGGTGAAGCTGGGTTTCAAGTCCAGAATGGTGCTTTCATGCAACATCGTGGGTGTAGGGGAGAAAATCACCGTAAAATCATAGATTGCCTGCATCTTCTTTTTCATGCCCAATGTGACTTGAAACAGAATATTCTAAATAATCTCAACATCCCAAAAATACAGATGTTAAAATAATCAAACATACATTATATCATGGAATCTGAATCAATGTTGAAAGAAAATAAGAAAACTGAAAAATCTTTTAAGAAAACCATTACAGAAAATAAGGACAAGATATTAGATGAGACTACAAAAAAATATGAACAAACAGTAATGCAAGGAAAGAGACTAAGTAAAGATGCTCTAACTAAGATTGAAGAAACAGCAAAGACAGGGACCGAATTTATAAAATCACAGCAATACTGGGAATCTCTGAAAGATGGTTCTTTGAAGATTAAAGAAAATGGAATAGAACAGGAAAAGAAACTAAAAAAACAGAGCCCAAAGTTTTACAGAAAGTTCACCAACGGATTCTTTAATTTTTTTGAAATCATGGTGGGAAGAATCAAGCTTGGTACACAGTACGGAAATTCTAGCTTGGAGTTGTTGGAAAAACTTGCCAGACTCAAGGAATTGGGAATCATAACCGAGGAAGAATTTGCCAGGAAAAAGAAAAAGATACTGGACAGGATTTGATTTTACACATCAAAAAATTACGTAAAATTGCCCAGACCTGCTGCTGTACATGAGACAGACGTATGCTGTTTTATTTTTCTGAATTTTTGCCTTTGCGAGATATCAAAACAACAGTCTCGTTGAATTTCAAATTTGGGATGTTCATGAATCTTCCATCGTCTGTCGTTGCAACCGTCTTCATCAGATGAAATTCAATTATGGTTCCTTTTTTACCATCTATCTCTATGATGTCTCCTATGTCAATTCTCTTGTTCAGATAGAGACCGATTCCAGAGACCATGTTTTTCAGATGATTTTGCAATGCAAAGGATACCAATGCAAATGCAACTCCAGCTGAAGCAATTACGCTTGCAGCTATGGTGAATAAATCAAACAATACACCAAGAAACGTCAGTTCAAGTACGATGATTATGATTGAGATTAGCCCAAGCAGTTTATGAGTCCCTTTCAGATTTGCCAGTTTACGAGACATGAGATACTTCACAGTTGCAAAAACGACAGACGAAATGATAAGCGAGATTACAGCATTGTATATCACATCTGTTTCCATAATCACATCACCTTTTTCTTTACTGCGTCAACTCGCATGATTTCTACCTTCTTTCTAGGTCCTACTAATCTAGCCTCATAAATCGGAACATACACTTGAAATATTTCGTTTACAGTGAAATTTTCATTTAGATCTCGTATCTCGGAATCAATTTTTCTTTCACTTATCCTGTCCTTTAGTTTTTGTATTGCTAACTCTTTGGTAAACTCAAAGTCTTTCTTGTTGTTTTTTTCCAGAATTTTGCTAGGATAGTTTTCCTGGGTGTTGGAATGCACCTTGTATGTCATTTCCCTTTCCTTGCCGTGTTGATCAATTGTCATCTCCTTTTCCACCTCTACAAACACATGCTCTTCCAATTCCAAATCAATTTTGTTTTTCCCGTGCTTGCCTTCCACCCTTCCCAAAACTGACAATTTTGATGACGTTGGAAAGGTTCCTTCTTGTAGTACTACTTCCTTGACTTCATGCCCTACCTTGATTGTATGTACTGCCTTTCGGTAAAAATCTGCCTCATATTTTGCGGAAATAATCATGTATGGCTCATAAGTCAAAACTAATGAATGAACATGAACCTCAGATTTGTTTGGTTTTCTTAGGAGATGCCTGAAATAGTCAGCTTTTTTCTTTTCAATTAGTTCATCCATTTCATCTTTGGTCATCTGAGGTCTCAGAACAATTGTTTTTTCATTGTGATCTTTATTGCCCTTCTCTTGTTTCAATGATATGCCCTCCACTGTCTTTGACAACGATGATGTAAGATATACAATGTGTTGTTGTTTTTCATATCTGTCCATCTCCTTCTGCTTTTTCATCTTCTTTGAGAAGGCTTTCCATTATGTGACTGTGAGATATCTTTTGAAATACAAAGACACTGTCTGCAATCAGAATTATGGCTATTGCAAACCCGATGATTGAAATTACTAGTGATAATAATTCTATTCCGGATATCTCTGTAATATATGGTTCTACCAGTGCAACGATTATCAAAATAGAAGCCACAAAAAAGATGTTTCTAACCAGTCGGTGCAAAGGCTTGCGTTCTATCTCACTGGTATCCCCGGGCAAAAGCTTTGTAGATATGATGTCTGAAATGTTTGTGACAATTTTCTCAATCTTTCCAAACAGCGCGATGATCGGATATGCAATCAGGATTATGCTGATGATTGTCAATATCAATTCCGGCTCCATCAAAAGAGGAACTCCGGTACTTGACATGAGATTGATTATGTCGCTGTGGAAATATTCTGTGATGGCAAGAATTGCAATCACTATTGTCACGTTTACGAACAGTTTAGGACCGTGAGTCCTCAGCATCTTGTTTAATCTGGCATCATCATCGGATGACTGCATCAGCTGGTTGAAGAATCTTCCAACAATGAATATCGGATTTATCACTTTTAGCGGAATTGAGCTGCTTTTGTCTACCAGTGTAGGGAGTATTTTTAGTAGCAACGGCATGCAAAACATGGTGGCCAATGTTACAAGCATTGTCACGGGGTACAGGGAATCCCTAACTGCGCCACTGTCTACTGCTTGCTTTGCTATGATAAACGAGAATTCCCCTCTTGGCACCATTACAGAGCCGACAGTTGATGCCCCAGTGATATCATGGCCCGACATGGCAGCACCAAAAAAGTTACCAACAAATTTTCCGACTACTGCCAAAATTATGATAGGAATTGAGATCAAGGCCACCGCAGGTATTGCCATGATGTTTACCAGCATTCCAATTGACACAAAAAATATCACTCCGAAAAAGTCACGCAGCGGAAGTACCTTTTGAATTATTGCCTCTGAATGCTTTGATGATGCGATTATCATTCCCATGATGAATGCCCCGATTGCAGAGCTCTGTCCAAGAAAGTGTGCAAGTACGGCCAGGCCAAATCCCAATGCAAGTGCAGTGATGAATGGTCCTTCCGGGATATCCAACCCTTGAATCTTTTCCAAGAGTTTCGGAATAAGCTTTATCCCCGCAGCTAATGCAATTACAAAAAAGGCAAGGCTTTGAAGTACCAAAATTCCCACGTCTGCAATTTCTATTCCTTCTCCTGCAGAGGCATTGCCCAGTATCACAAGCAGCAAGACAGCCGCAAGATCCTCTACGATCAGAATTGTAATTATAGTGTTGAATTCCTTTGTCTTTACCAGTTTCATGTCTCGCATCAACCTTAGAGATATTGCGGTACTGCTGATTGACAGGATCCCTGCAAGGTATAGTGCCTCTATGTGGGACCATCCAAACGAGAATGCCCCGACGTATGCCAGAAAAAACATTATCGACAGTTCTGACATCCCGACAATGATTGCCTTGATTCCTGCCTTTCTGAGCTTTTGAAGGCTGAATTCCAGACCTACGACAAAGAGCAGGATGATAATTCCAAGCTCTGCAAGCAGATTGATCAGTTCGACATCATCGACGATTCCAAGACCGTATGGTCCTGCAATCATGCCGATTATGATAAACCCGATGATGGTGGGAAATTTTATCTTCTTCATGATCCCTGCACCGATCATGCCGCCGCCTAGCAGCAGGGCAAGAAGTGCCAGAAATTCTGTAACTGCTACTCCGGCCAATTAATCCTCATTGACAAAAAAGGACAGATGAAACCATGTTTGCTCAGACATTTCATTATAACTTATCTTTCCTTGAAACATTCGTCACAGAATTGAGTCAATGCATTTTCAAACATCCGGTTTAACCCCTTCAATTTCTCCTCATTAATTTTCAGCGTGTTTTGATCAAACCATTCTCCGGACAGATACAAATCCCTATTCATCTCCACTTGGATCCAAGGAGCAGGATTGTTTCCATATGTTCTAGTGATATGGCCACCATGAAATGGATCATTTAACGAAATTTCTTTTCTGTCGACAGAGTATGATTTGGAAATGGAATCAGCTAACAGTTCCATCATTTCCTGCGAGGATGTTTTCCCGTCATTATTGGATATGCAAAACAGCGGTCTTTTTGATTTACTCTTATCTGGAGAGAAATAGGGTGCAAAAGATGCCATAGAATGACAATCAAGACATAGTTTTAAATCCAATTCATCAATGCCTTTTTGAATTGCATGATGGTAAGGACGATAGTACATTTCAACAAGCATCGTTCTAAGTGAGTCATCAGGCTCTAGTCCATGCACATAGATTGGTTTATCATAACAGGTTTTGCTCTTAATCAAGCCATCAGGATTATCTGGTGGCATGTCTTGCAAAGAGCGATTAAGGTCAACAAAAGCCCTTGCAATGTCTGTTTTGATTACGCGTTCCACTTTATCGCCCAAATCATAAAGTTCCACGGCAAAAGGATCAGAATCGTCAAACAGGTCCTTGTCGGTAATTGACAGATGTCCCTCAAGTTCTGCAGGTTTTCTTGTTCCACCATGTGGAATGGATAACAGGATGGGTAACTTGCTCAATTCAATCCCTCTGCCGTTCCATCACGACGAACTTCTGCAACTCCTTGAAATCCTTCACTCGTGTGGCATTTCATTACTGCATGTATTGCGCCCAAAAAGAAAGAATATCTTTCCTTGATGTCTATTTTGTAACCCATTTTTTTCAGATGTTTGATTATTTCAGCAAGAGAATCGTCTGCCTCCAAACTGATTTTTCCGTCCACTGCACAATGAATTCTAGGTTTTTCCATGGCCTTGTCAATTGAATTGTCATGATCAATTATTCTGGAAATGAAATGGCTCAGCGTTGAAAATATTCGTGCACTGCCAGGAGTGCCCATAACAATCCAGGGCTTATCATTGTAGAACACTATGGATGGACATACAGATGTCCAAGGTATGGCGTTTGGTCGTAAATAGTAAGGATGGTTCGGATTCTCAAATTCAAAAGCGGACATGTAGTTGTTGTATAGAAATCCCAATCCATCAGCTGCTGCCTTGGACCCATATACCAGTTCAATTGACTGTGTAATACCAACAGCATTTCCTTCGTTGTCCATTACGGAAAGATGTGTGGTATCTTCAGTATCCGTTGAATCTCTTAATGGAAGTTCTGGATCAACTGTATCACCGATTGATTTTGAGAGAGTTTTTGCAAAACTTCTGCTAAGGTGAATTTTTTCATTTATTTGATGGTATGTTCGGGGATTAAACCTTCGTTGTTCTCTGAACAATAATGCCTTACGATGAGTTTCAGCCACAAAATGATAAGACTTGGGAGTTCGGGCAAGAAACTTAGACGGAAGATTGCTAAGCATCATCAGTACTAGTAGCATTGTAGGGCCGGCTGCAGGGGGCGGTACGGTATACACGCGGATTCCGCGATATTTCCTGCTGATCACTTTTCTTTCTATTGGGAGCGGAATGAATGCAAGATCTTCTTTTCTCAAAAATCCATGGTTAAGTCTCATATCCTTGTCAATCAAAGTAGAAATTAATCCATGATAGAATGAACGAAATCCGTATGCGGCTAGCTGCTCAAGAGTACTAGCCAAGTCATCCTGAACAAAAAGATCTCCGGCCTCATAAGGTACCTCTCCATCCTTTAGGAAATATTTCGCACCGGACTTTGACTTGACTTTGAAAAAGTTTTCAAGATGTTTTTCCTGCAATTCATGTTGCATTTGGGTAATTCTATATCCTCGCTTTGCAATGCGAATAGATGGTTTTACGACAGTAGACCAATCCAATCTACCGTATCTCTCATTCAGGTATCCCAGAGTTGCGACGGTGCTCGGCACTGTGCTTGCCTTGTATCCCAAACGGCCAAGGGATTTTTTTTGAAAAGCTGAAATATGTGCAAGAGACGGAGCCCGGCTAGATCCATCTACTGCCAAAGTTTTTCCATCAATGTGAATAATTGCCATGGATTGTCCTCCTATTCCCGAAGCTTGGGGTTCGCATACCCCCAATGCCAATGCAGATGCACAGGCAGCATCTACAGCATTTCCACCTTTTCTGAGCATTTCAACACCTGCCTTTGTGGCATCAGGAAATGCTGTTGCAACCATTCCCTTTTTTGCAATGGCGCATTTTTTGTCTGCAGTCGGTTTAAACGAATTTTCTATCTGTTCTACATTCAATTTTTTCTTTTTCCATTTGAAGAATTCGATGACAGTTTGTTCAGTACGAGTGCCAGTAAAACACCTCTGTCAATCAGACTGTCTTTGAGAATATGTTCATTTGGTGTTCTATAGTCTGCCCCGACAGGCCCCATGGAACCAATCATCGGCACATCCTGTAAGACATTGCACAGGCTGGATGTTGAATACCTGTGCGTTGAGCTGATCTTAATGTCGGCCTGTTTTGCAATTTTTTCAATTAGTTCATAAAATTGTAATATGCTGTCTGAT
>JAJCXK010000028.1 GCA_029263475.1 Candidatus Nitrosopumilus sp. | reverse complement strand
TTTTCTATCTTGATGTCTTCTGCCCGCAGCTTTTCAACCACCGCATCTACTGCCTTTCTTGCCATGTCTGCAGACTTTGATCCGCTGCAGACCATCTTGCCTGTCCTGAAAATCAACGTCGCAGTCTTTGGCGTTTGCAGTCTGAAGACAAGTCCGGGAAATTGCTTTGGATGATATTCTGTATGGGGAAACTTTTTCTGAATGTCATCAAGGTCAAGTGCCTGGTCTATTGTTGCAGAGGCAACGACGTTTTCGATGCTTACTATTGGTCTTGTCTGGGCCATGTCCTCAGAGCGTTTTGTTCCCCAAGATATTATTTTGCATATGTAAATCCATTTTATGTCATGTCAGTTCAAAATTACGAGTTCATAAGGAGTTCTACCAAACTGTGATTTGGTCTGTCTTGTGAATTTGCATGCAGTATACTGTCAATTCGTTATCAATTCAGAGTTTACATTGTCAATTCGGTGAAATAAGATACCAATTCGACATCAGCCTAGTTTCGAAACTTATCAATTCGGTATCTTTTCAGTAAACGAAATTATCAATTCGGAGATGCCATTTATCAATTCGGTATCAATTCGGAGAAACTAATTATCAATTCGGAGAGAACTTCTGTCAATTCGTTATCAATTCGGTAGAACGGTTATCTTTCCGGTAACAGAATTTATCTTTCCGGTAACAGAATTTATCTTTCCGGTTATCAATTCAGCAGATTTTCCGAAACTTTTCCGAGAGTTTTCCGAGACTACCTGAAAGATGCAGGAAAAATATTCTGATCGCTATAAGTCTAATCTGGTAATTTATCGATAGATTAAACATGTCCAATCTATTTTTTAGTGGACATTTTTGGACATTGTCCAGATTTGTCCAAGATTGTCCAACAATGTCAAGCTTTGTCCAATTGTTTTGTCAGATTTTGTCCAATAATGTCAGAGAGTGTCCAGTTTAGTCCACAAATGTCAAGTAATGTCTAAAACTTTGGTTCATGTCCAAAACATCAGAAGTGCTTATGAACTTGATATTTTGTGTTAATCTGAACATGAGATATTTCTTTTTGATTTGGAGAAAAAGAAGATGAAAAATAAACTTTTGATAATTATTGTATTTTTGTCAACTCTTCTCATCATTCCCAATGCTTCAGCTATGTGTGCAGCAGAGAAAATGGAATGGTGGGAGCCATGCAATGATACCGGTCCGTTCAGCGACGGCATCTATGTGAAATATTCAATTCTTGTTCCAATCTTAACTGTAATCGTTTTAGTTCTGGGAATTGTTTCATACGTGTATTGGAGAAAAAGAAGATGAAAAATAAATTATTAGTAATGATGTGTGCAATTGTTTTTTTATCGGCATACTTTGCATCTGATAATGACAGAGCTTTTGCATCATGTGGGTTCTCTTATCCGTATTTTTACTGGCCATATACGCCATGTCATGATGCAGGGGAATCAATAGACGAACAAAAACAAGACTGGGCAAACTTTTACTATTTTATGGGATCAGAATGGATGGAACAAAAAACAATAGAGTATGAGGAGTTGCTAAACAATTCATCATCGGAGGATCCATATCTGAAATGGATTGATGATGGATCCAAATACAATGTAATGCATTATAATTTTGCACAGTACTATGATCTGTTTGGCGGGAAACCGCCAGTCAAGATAGATCTAAAACCAGTCAATGTCCCGCAGACATCCCAATATCAATGTGATGACAATTGTTTGGAAAATTTACATAAAAAAGGAAAGTATCTGTGCCATCAAGAACAACCCGGAAACCATCTATGTGTAGCACAATCACACGTATGGACGGAGATATCATCCACTCAAACCAAACTGGACCTGCAAACAATATTCAAACCATCAGAAGTTACATTGTCTTTGGGAATAAACAATACAATAGGCTGGAGAAATTATGGTTACGTCTCCTCAATAGCAAGTAATAGCGTAATGTTTGCGCCAATTCAGGTACCTTTCACTGATCTATCCTGGCTGGTAATTGACAAAACCGGTCAATATGATTTTTATGATCATACTGATCCTAGTGTCAGAACCAAAGTAACGGTAATTCCATTTGATTATAACTTTGAGTTTGGAGCACCAATTGAAAAGTACACATTAAATCCAAATGTAAAATATCTTGTTTTCAGGGCACCTGATGCGTACAATTTTGTAAACGGAATTTAGATTGTTGACCAGGATACTGTCAATGTATTGTTGGATAACACAATGAATTCTGAGTACGCTGTAACTGACTTTCCAGTACATTTTGGCGAAAAACGAATATACATAGGAGACAAAATTACTGGCGGATGCACATATCACCATGACATGTACTCCAGATTGTTTTACCTTGCCTTGGATAAGATAGATGTAGAAAATAGATTTGCAGAGTTTAAAGAGACAGTAGAGTTTGTCTCTGGAAACAAATGTATTGATAATATTGGTGGTGTTGGTGACTCTTCTTCTTATGAATTTCTTTCACCCCTAAAACAATTCAAGTCAGGAATTCCAATTGATGAAATACAATGCAGAGGATCATTAGCTGTAGTTACAAAACATAACGGCTCCCCCGTATGCGTAACACCTGAAACAAAAGAAAAACTGATTGAGCGGGGATGGGATCATCCCTGTCCGAACGGAAGGTTCAGTGAGCAAAGAAGTCTATGCATAACAGGTTCGTCTGGAATTAATTCTGGATCCGAGTTAGGGAAAAAACATTCAGACTATCCCGAATTACCCAACATTGATTCTTTGTTACCTGATGATATACTACAGGTAAGACATCATACAGATTACAGCCAAATTGAGATTAATCTTTCAAGCTGGGATGAATACAAAGAATGGGAAAATCGTAGAGGATCACAAAGTATTCCCCTGCCACCAGTAACCATTACAGAAAACAGCATGCATCCAATCCTGTTTGAAATGCTCAAAGAACTGTGGCTATTTGAGGGCTATGAAGTTTCAGAAAACAACGAGAACTTGTTTAGTAAAAATATCCAGAAAGATTATGGCGGCTCAATCAACCGTGAAATCTATGATTGGCATAAAGAAGAATACGATAAGGTATACGGTGACGCCGTTGGGTTTAGTCATTATTTTGAGTTTAGAGACAAGGTATACAGGATTGGCCTGGTGGTGATTGATTAAATGAGAACTAGACTTTTGATAATTTTTACATTATTGCTATTTCCCCTAATTATTACACAAAGCTATGCTTGTGAATGTTTTGGAACTAAAGATTATACTCCTATTGTTGATGATTCAGAACTTGTTTTCATCGGAACAGTAAATGACATGGTTGTAAATGGAGAACATCTCACAGTATTTGTTACATTTAATGTTCATTCAATAGCAAAAGGTGAATTAGCAGAAAAACAGGTGACTACAAGTATTTCTCGATCTGATTGCTCTGTAGACTATAAGATCGGCACGACATATGTTGTTGCGATTTATGAGAAAGAGTTTCTCTCAACGGACAGATGTTCTACTAAACCTTTAGAAATTATGGGATATTATGAAGTGATTCCAGACGTATTGTTATCGGCCATGAGAGAACCTAAGGTTCCACATATTCTGAAATGCCCAGACACTGAATCTAATAGACATAATTGGTGTGATGACGAAAGGACTGTACAAATTCCCCCTCCAGAAAACGACGCATATCCGTATGTTTCTAACGGTCTAAGTAAATTGCAAAAGGCTGTACGTGAAGACATTCCAATTGGCAATTACCAATTCAATGATGTTGTTCACGGTGGAGGCCTTGCCCACAACAATCTGTACATAAACATCAATCCTGAGATTACAGACCCTGCTGAACAAGAGGAAATATTTCAGGAATTGGTGGTTCTTCTTGGGTTTGATAGTTTCGAGATTAATTTTGCTGAATCTACACAACAAGTCAAAGCATTGTGTGAAAGTCCTGAAATGATACTGATAGATGGTGTTTGCCAGAAAATAATAATTGAAGATCTATCAGGAAATGATGTTCCATTTTTTGGCATTTTTGCGTACTTGGATAACTTGATTTCAGGGATTTTTGGAAAATGAAGACTAGAAACAAAAACCCTAAAGAGATTATGAAAATGAATAAAACTATTCTGCCATCCATTGCATGGCTTGGTTTTTACACTGTAGGAGCAATATTGTCTACCATCTACTATACTTTACAAACTACAAATGTTTTCAATGTTAGATATTTTGATAACCTTTTACTGTGGTTTGGTGCGATGTTTTTTTCATTCATTCCTAACGTGATGTCACTTGAGCCTCCACCTACTGTGTATTTTGTATACGATGTATGGCATCTTTTGCTTACGTTAGGATTTTTCAGTGTTTATTTGATTTATGGCATAATCAAGAAAAAGAAATTTGTTAGAGTGATGGTACCAGTATTCATAGGCCTTACAATAATTCCTGCACTTTTCAACAGCATGATTTTCTTCCCATTTGGTTTTGTACTCTGGAGTTTTGTTACAATACCTGGCGGATTTGCGTTATACTCTAGTTTACGTAAGGATTTTTCATCTTATTTTCAGGAAATAGAAAATGAAAACCAAGTATAAAATAATTGTAATAATTGCCGTTTCTTTTATCGGCATATTCCTACTTGAAATTTTGGACAGTCATGTTAATCGTATAATTCACGAGATGGTTAAGTCCAATTCTATTAAAAATTATGAGCTACTAGAGACTACTTGCAACAGTGATAATGGAGAACCAGATGGAGAATGCTTCATCAACGCATTTGACGAATGCAAATCTGCAAAAATAAAACAGATGAGATCTACTTTTGAAGGGGATCCAGTATTTTATTACGTCCATGTCATATTGTCTGAACCTTGCACCATTCATTTTGCCATTGACACTTCGCAGGATGCATGGGGCGGAATATCTAAGGGACTTCATCAAAAAACATGCACTGTTGCCACACTCAATAATCACAGCATAACTTTACTGTGCAATGATGGCGAGGAAAACAACTTTCCGTTACGTTAGGGATTGACATGAAGAATGGGCTTTTGATAATAGTAACATTTTTTATTTTTGCATCAAGCAACATTAGTATAATTTATGGATTAAATGAAAACATTGATTCTGACATGGATAATGCTGATGAAAGCAATTCACAAAGACCCATGACGGTTACTTTGACAAATGAAACTGAAATCTTGAAAGAGAGTCAGGTCATCCAATATGAAAAAATATGTCCTGAAAATACTGATTGGCCTGATGCATCTAATCGATGTGACATACGTGAAAATTACACAAGAACCCAACTAAAAAATCTGTATGATGAATACTGTCAGTACAAAGGTGTTCAATGGATGGAAATGAAAAAGACTGAGATGGATTCAGTCATATCAAAAGGTTCACCGATAGAAGGATATTACAAATTATCTGTATGGTTAGGCCACACACAACGTGAATTACCTTTTGAGAACATCAACGCATATCTCTATTATTTTCTAAACGGACAAGCCCCTGATGTAGGGTGGGGTTGGTATGCTGCAAATGATGAATTTGAACCTGTTATCACGCCGTATTATGTCAGTCCAGGTGCCATCATGATAATTAGTACATTCATTATTGTAGGTGCCATAATCTGTGCATTCTTAAGTTTTAAGACGATACTTTTGCATCCAAAAAGAAAAAGATCCGCAACAATTGGATTTGCCTTGGTTTTTGTAGGTGTGACTTTGTATTCTATTGGCCTTTTTGAACTCACACAAAGTCAGATTAATCAAATAGGCGAAGAAAAATTTTCACCATTACTTTTACATACCATGTCAATCTTTCTTGGAATTCCAATTGCATTGGCAGGCATTCCAGTTATTTTGCATGGTGTAATGCAACGATTTTCAATCACAATGACTTTACTGACTTCATTAAGTATGGTTATCTCGTGGGCCATGTTCATCATATCTAGGTTTGATTAGAAAATGAAGACTAGACTTTTGATAATTGCCATAATGACTGTACTGCCTTTGATTTTACCACAAGGATTCTCACAATGTATCTACAATGATGACTGGCCTGATGCCCCTTGTTTTGATACGGGTCCCGTGAGTCACATGGAATTCAATAAGGCATGGGCTCCATACCATGAACATAAGGGTGCAGAATGGATGGAATCAAAAAGGATTCAACTGCATCAAGCAATTGAGCAGGGAATAGTGGAAAAATGGGTTAAGAAATTAGAAAATCATAATGTCTACCAATATTATTTGTCTACAAATGAAATTCAAAGTCATTTACCATATGATGCACATACTGTAAAACTAGATCCAAATTTTAAGACTCGTGAATCAATGTCATATGAAGATACATGTGGTTCTAATTTCACATCAGTAGATGGCGTTTGCATGCCTGATTGCGGTAAAGAAGCAAAATATGTTAATGGCGTCTGTGAAATCATCAAAACAGAATCATCACACTATGTCAATACGTCTCCCTTTTACCAGGCACTACTAATGTTCAGCTTGTTTTTATGGCCGTTTTTTGTTTCAGGTGCTGCCATCTTTATTGTACTTGCAAAAACACCAAGATACAAAAAATCAACAAGGATTGTAGTGACCCTATTTGGTTCACTGGTGATGGCATGGTTTCTAATCATGATGTTTATCGGCATTTGGCCTCAGATGGGTGCTTGACAATATGAGATTAAGAAATTGTTTGATTATTGTTGCAATCGCTTTTTTTGTTATTTATTTTGGTGCAGTTGTTGCAATGTCAATAGGTGAAGTATACCGTTCAAACATTTCAATTACAACCTTTTCAGAATATGAGCAAAGAATAGAACCTAGATTTCTCGGTACAAATTTGCCTGATGAGATAAATGTTATTACAGTAACTCGGCAGGATCTATCAAAATATCCAATTATCTTGGAACTGATTGCCCTCACTGAATTAAAAGAACCTCCAAAAAATACTACAGGATATATCTACCTGACTTTTGATGAGCTAAAACCCATAATAGAATTATTGGCTGAAAAACTTGCATTACAAGAAGGCAGTCAAGATTCTGACTATATCAGAATCAATGATATTGAAGAAGACGGCACATACTATTACAAGTTTGAGACTGAATTTTTCTTCATTGATGACCAATTATACAACATACGAAATTTGTATGCAATAGAAGATTTTGACAAGATAAGATTTGAGATAAGAACCACAACTGAAAATTACTGGACCAAGGATTTCATCAAAGCTCATATAACATCTGATGATGTAAACTCTGTTCCAAAATTGCAAGATGCACTTGGAGAAATTGGGAAATACTCTGAAGACATACAAGAAAGAAAAGGAGTAACAGAATCAGAATATTTCAAGTATTACAACTGGGCAGTATCAATGAAAATAATAGATCCGCATGACTATGATTACACGCAAAATACATACATTCAATTCAATGACAATCTTTATCTCTTGAGTTTTCATGGGAATTAGAAAATAAAGACTGATGAGAGAAAACCGTTTTCCTGGTTTTTAATTGGGATTGGGTAAATTGACTTAAAATAAAAATGTCTTCCGAGTTCACAGTATCACTAATAGGCAAGTTTCGCGTAACGTAATCAGTGTCTCAGCAGGGATCTACCAGCAATGGTGCTACTACCTTGTCAAGGCGTGATTTTTTGAGACTCCTTGGTGTAGGGGGATTGGCAGTGGCGTTTGCACCGTTTGTTGGTTTTGGAAACTATATGCCAAATCCTAGTAATGAGAATCTGGGAAGAGAAAAGGTAATTTTACCAGATGGAACTCATGCAAACGTCAACTCATATCCTGTAAACCATGCAGAGGTGTTGACATACCCCAGAACTGGAGATACTGCATTAGATTCTGAGGCGTTTCGTAAATGGCAGATGATTCGTTTGCCAGAAGAATTGGGCGGTGCAAAAAATTCTGTTGATGCGTTTAGGGTCTATAGTAATGTGTGTCTGCATCTTTGGTGTCTGTGGAAATACTATCCTACTGAAACTCCAGACAAACCAAAGAACATCGGGTATTGTCCATGCCATGGAAGTGAATATGATCCGTTAACTGGAAAATCTACCATGGGTCCTGCATCAGTGCAAGCTGAACCATCAAATGTTTTGGCCAAACTTGATTTGGAAATGGATGGAGATGGATTTTTGTACATTTTGCCACCTACGTGGGGTGTAAATAACAACGGTGTGGTTGGGTATGGTAGATTTGCATAGTTGTTTTTAGATTTATTCTAAAATATTAGAGTATTTTATCTTCATCTCATTTAATGAAAACGAAAACAAGGATTTTGATAATTATTGCAATAACAACAATCATTTCAGATGGATTGTTTGTTACATCACTTTAAAATCCAACCAGACTCACATGCAGTTCTCAGTGTTTTGTCATCATTGTATCTTATTTCAAACCGTTGTGGAGTGTCTATAGTATCTGTTGCCTCAAAGGGGCAGACATCTCGGGAACCCTTACTCAGGTCTCCAAGGTCTACAGTTGACTCTTTGAATAGTCCATCATTGAGTGACACGCACTGAACGTTTTGCAAGTCTTCCTTGTAGGATTCTATGGAAACAGTTGCCCATTTGTCTACCTCGCATCGGGCATATGCGCTTATATCAGTATCATGTCTGCCATAATTTTGCATCTGCTCATAGTTTAGTGCAGTAAATGAGAACACCCCAACTATTGCAGAGATGCACAGTGCTGCCAATGCATAGTTTCTTACTGCTGCACTCTTGTCAGACATATAGATTTGAGGTAGTCTTGTGCATTTAGCGATTACTGTGGTTTTCTCAATATGAACGCGATGATGTTTAGGACAATATTTGAAATGTTTCTTTGGTTCATAAAATCCAGATGTAACTTCTTACTGTGACTTGTATTCGGAATTAACAGATACTTGCATCTCCAATGAATATTAAAGTGAAAAACTTGTATGCTGTGAAAGTAAGGATGTATTGAAGAAAGATTGACAGACAGTTTACCGTGGTATTTTCTTTTAGTTGCGTATTGGCCAGTGACCATCTTTACTTCTACTGGTGTTGCTATTGGAATTTATCTTACATGGAAAAAATTGAGATGATATAAAATAAAAAATATATTTTTAGCCAGGAAGGCGTTCTCACATATGCAAACAGGGACGAAAAATAGAGAGTATCTTTTGGCTTTGTATGATATGTTATTTTTCTAGATTGAATCATTTTGAGGATCAAAGGCAAATTCATTAACTATCAATCTGGGATTCACTTCATCATCATTATGGCATACAAGGGAATATGCACAAGGTACAGGGCAGTAAGGCCCACCAGATCAAACACCAGATACGGAATAGGACAAAAGAGATGCACCCACTGCGATGTCTACATGGATTGGGAGGGCAAGCGATGTCCATGCTGCAGTACCATCCTGAGGACAAAACCCAAGGGAACTGTCAGAAGGCACAAGCTGATGATTGTAAACAAAATAAAGAGGATGTAAAGTCAGTTTCTGCAGTTATCACACACTGCCTCAAAGGTTTCCTCGTGCAACACAAGGGATACACCTGACGTGTAGCATTTTGAACATAATCCTATCATGAAACATTACATCATTAAAAATTGAATTAGAACTGTTTGATTGAAAGTTTACTCGATCTGAGTCAATGAATGTTTAGATTTAGAATTATCTGCTTTTTTGGAAAGGATAAAGCATGATCAAAGAATTCTTTGGATTCATCTTGGATTTAGTTACTGTTAGACAATCACTGAAAACATTGAAAAGAACTGATTCGAACTGAGTAAACATAGTAAATTATTTATCAATACATTTTGTTTTACTTTTCATGGATCTAGGATCTATGATAGATTGGATTGTTGGAATGCCTGTAGTGGTGTTGATACTTGTGATATCTTTGTGGTGGCTGCTTGGAAGAAATGACAAAGGATTATGCCCGCAGTGCGGTGCACCCAAAATTTTTGGGAGCAAGTGTCTTAGTTGTGGAAATATATCAGTAGAATCAGATAACCGAAGATAGAATCAAATTTACAACAAAAGTTAATTTTTACTTTAATGTTCAAAGATCCTCATGATGTGGTAGTAAAGCATATGAACTTCCAAAAATGCAAGTTTGAATGGTCGCAAGAATAATTATCCTTACTGCGGTATTTCTAAGTGCAATAATTATAGTTCCTTATTCTGCAAACGTATTTGCAGAACCCGGCGACCTATTATTTACAATTGAGAATCCAGGCTTGAAAAAAGATATGTTTAGCAGCTCCCTTGGTACGCTAAATGAACTCATCATAGTTGGAGCTTCAGGAAAGGAGGTTGACGGTATTGTTGGGGCTGGCAGCATCTATGTCTTTGACGGGATCACGGGAGATCTGAAATTTACAATTGACAATCCGGATCCAAAAAGAGGAGACGGCTTTGGTCGTTACATGATAACCACTGACAATTACATCGCAGTCGGACTGGATGTGGTCAACAAGGGCGACGTGGGTCACAAGGGGAAGATCTTTGTCTTTGATGATGCAGGCTCTTTGCATCACATCGTTGAAAATCCCAACGGCACAGTACACGATGAGTGGTTTGCAGATCAAATCAGTTCTTATCAGGATAAAATAATTTCAGGTTCCATTCTTCCTGTCGCAAATGAAGATCCAATTTACATGACGCATGTGTTTGATGAATTCGGAAAATTACAGTACACCCTGAAAAATTCCGAATCAGATACCAACACGTTTGGATATTCTTCATCCTCATTTGGAGACCGTATAGCAATTTATGCAATAGATGAGGATCCTAATGATGATATCCATACAAACTCGATTCATGTCTTTGATGCATCAAATGGAAAATTACAGTACATCATTGAAAATCCTGATCCTTCAAAGGGGGATTTTGGCAGACATATCGCGGAGGTACAAAATCATCTTGTGGTAGGAACTCCCACACGTTTGTTTGAGGAAGTCTCTGGAACTATTTACGTATTTGATGATGCAGGTAAGTTGACATCAAGCATAGAGTATCCTGAACCGGACCTAACCAATGCCATCTTTGGTGGATACTTGTCTGTAGTGAATGATGATTACATTGCGTTGCGGTCAGTATCTGATCAAACTGATCATGATAATTTTCTTCCGATATCTGATTTGATCTATATCTTTGATATTTCAACAAGTGATATTGCAATGACCATTGACGAGCCATCTCTACAGGATGAGAATTCACGTTCATTCATCACATCTGTTGAAAGTACCGGTAATCTTGTCATTTCTGGATTGAACTGGAATGATCACAATCCCTCTGACAGAAAGGTACACGTATTTGATGGGCCAGATAAATTGGAGGTAAACTACGTAGATTTCCGCGATGTAGATGGGAAAATTATTGAGGAGGGATACTCACTTCCAGTCTTTGTGTGGATTGTAGTGTTGGTTGGCTCTGTTATCGCAATAGGAGTGACGGTATTTTGGAAAAAGAGAAAACAAAGATAACCCAAAGCCAACCTCGCGATAAAAGTCAGCATTACTGGCTTGGAATCGTGGCGGTTTTGGGTCTGATGGCGGTTCTTATTTCACCACATTTAGATGACGCGCATGCACAAGAGCTGAATTTTAAGATGAACAGCAGAGTGTTTGCTGACGGACAGACACTGGAAATTAGTGGACAGGTATCACCTGAAAGTGATATCATAGTAAGGTTGCAAGGTCCTGATGAGACAATCAAGGTGTTTGAACAAATTACTGCAGATGTCAATGGATCTTTTGATTATCGATTTGTTTGGCCAGAGGTTACAAAAGAGTATCCATACGGAATCTATATTGTAGATGTAAGAGACATTGTACAAAAAGACGCACCTGAGGACATTGAGATATTATATGCATCCAATTTCAAGGTAAAAAAATACTCGGACTTTGCAAATCCTGTGAATTGCGGATCAGGAATTACGTCATTAAGCAAAGAGTGTGCAATTCCGTTTTATCCCAAAGAAGACTTTTCACCCCTAAAGCAGTTTGAGTCAGGTACCTATCATTCAGAAATAAGATGCAAGGACGGGTTAGATCTCGTGATGAGATCAGGTAACTCGTTTCCTGCATGTGTAAAGTCTGACACAATTCCAAAACTCATTGAAAGGGGATGGATTAATTCCGACCCTGCAGACAACATACACGAAACTGAGAGAGACAGGGACATCTATTACTCCAACTCATTTGGATTAAAAGTCAACTTCATAGAGATAAGGGAGACAAACGAGGATGACACCGGTCCAAAAAGAGATGGGAAATCTGTGATCAAGATAGATTCAAATTCTGTTTATGATGTTGTAAGCGTCATTCAAAACATGGACCGATTTGAAAAGGATTTTGTCGCAAGAATATCACTTGAGCATCCAAATGGAGAATCATCAGATACCACTGGCAGTATGACAATATTACCTCACGGTACCAGGATTATCTACTTGGATTGGGTGAACATGTATCCTGGAAAGTCAGACGTTAAGATTTACCTCTCTGAGAATAGAAGTACCATCGATGATGAGGATCCTTTTTCTAAATCGTTCTTTTTTGAGTAGGTATAAAATCTAAAGTTTGTTCATTACTGGGATTATTGTATACATCTGCTGATTCGAGATGTATGGTATTTTCATCAAAATTACAATTTATTAGACCTGAGGGGCGTTTGTTTTCATGAACAATCTGATTATTCCTGCAGTAATTACAATAGCCATCGGAATTTCTGCACTGTTCTATTTTTCTTATGATACAGTTGATGATTATGGAAATGTTCAAACCATACCTGTAGAAAAAACACGCCCTGTTCCGGAAGGATACATCTCGTTTACATATGACGAGTTGAGCTTCAGCATCAACCATCCTGAATCTTGGAAAACTCAAATCAATTGGCCTGGAGATGGCCGTCCTCCAACAATAGTGATATCTCCAGATGGAGAAGTTTCATCAGAAAATTACGATGCGTCTTTTATCACCATTTCAGCAGAGCCCTTTAGCGATGAACTTGCAAACATGGATGAGTATCTAGAATTGATTAATGAAAACATTGACAGTCAAGTGCCATCCGTTTCATCTCAATATGCCAGAAGCTATGTAGAATTGGCAGGAGTAAATGCATACCTCATTGAATCTGAAACTGACAGTTACGGTATGCAAACACATGGATTGTGGTACACCCTGGAAAGAAATGACATGTTGTACACTATATCCTATTCATCATCCCAATCCACCTTTGAGTCAAACAGGGATGTGAGAGATGAGATGCTCTCATCTTTTAGATTCATCTGATTGAGATTAAAACTACGCAGTATTATGATCAGTGGTTCTTAAGTTAACGAAATCTATTTTTATTTTTTATCTATTTCAACATAGTTCCACGTGGGTCCAGTATTTCCACCTCTAACTATAACCCCAGCACAATGTTCATGGGGATATAGTTTAGATGGTAAAAAGCAGACCCACGTGGAAATCAAATTCATCTTATTTCAATTCAATCATGTGGAATCAGACTAAGGATGTGATCGGAAGTTTCCTCATTTTGCACAATGCTCATGTGATTCGTTCCATCCACAATCACATGTCTGCCATTGCTTGACAAATCAGCCAGTTCTTTATGACGAGACAAGAACGCATCGGCTATCTCCTGCTTTGTAGGTCCTCCCTCTAGAGAACTAATCACATCATGATCCGATGCAGAAATTGAGACAATCGGCAAATCCCCTCTAAAGTAATGTACCTTTTCTCCCTGTTCAAAAGATGTTCTGAGATTGATTGCCTCTGATTTTATTGTCTCATACGGTGGTGCCCATCTGTCAAAATATAGAATCATTTCAAGTTAGTTCTCATCTATTCCAAACTCTGAATTGTCTGAAACAAGAGACAGCAGAATTAAAATTCCAAGATTGCTGGCAGTCTCAATCAACCAGAAATTTCCCAACAGTTCATCTGTCTGTTTATACAGCGCATCGCTGTATTCTTTTCCAAAGTATTCCACCTGATTGTAGTGACTAGAGTCAATGAACGCAATTCCTGCAACCTGTTGCTCGTGCTCTGCACTGTAAATCAGACTGACGATTTCTCCCAAGGAATGTCCTGCTAGAATTAACGGTCCATCAATGCCTGCTTCCTGAAGAATAGAATGCAGTTCATTTGACATATTTTTTGAATTTGCCGGAATACCATTTGATTCACTCCATCCCATCCCTGCACGATCATATGCACATGTACGGGTTGATTCGGATAG
This sequence comes from Candidatus Nitrosopumilus sp., assembly GCA_029263475.1. Lineage (GTDB taxonomy): Archaea > Thermoproteota > Nitrososphaeria > Nitrososphaerales > Nitrosopumilaceae > Nitrosopumilus. The sequence continues at coordinate 27,276 of JAJCXK010000028.1, read as the reverse complement.
AGACTCCTGGAGGTTATGATATAATGGACTTGGCGTACCTGATCCTGCAATAATGATTATAGTTGGTGTGTCATCCGTTTGCAGGCCTGTGCAATACAGGTGTATGTCTGTACCGTTAACAGAATATATTTTTCCTGGAGGTTCGATTTCAGGTATGCTTTGGTATGCAATTTGTGCTGTAACAAGAAAACCCACAATCAAAATGGCGACAGAAATTCCCAAATATTTTAAAATTTTTTTAATTCTCATTTGATTTTTTCATCCCAGTCAACCTTGTATGAATAAATCCAGTCTCCGGGTTTTAGTCCACGCTTGATAAACAGAGGTATTGTAACCTTGTTTCTAAACCACTTTTTGACAGGATTCGTCATGGTGAATATGTCTCCTAATTGCTGCGCAATTTTTACAACTTTTTCAATTCGTTTCTTGCGAATTTGCTCAAATGATGCAAATGCCTTTTTTGTGTCCTGTATGTCTCGTAAACATTTTGCAAGAACTATGGAATCCTCAATTGCCATGGTAGCACCTTGTCCTGCATGAGGCGAGATTGCATGTGCTGCATCACCCATAAGACATACTGATCCTTTGTGCCATGTGGATAAATGTGGAATATTGTAGATTGGCAAGTACAACAAGGTTTCTTTGGTCATTTCTATGGATTTTTTCACTGTCTGATGATCATCTAGGGTTAGTGCAAGAATCTTTTTCATCCATTTGTCCCATGACTCTTTTGGTTTATTTTTTATTGAATTTTCAGGAAATGGTACATATATCCACCATAGTTTTTCACCTGATTTTTCTACAAAATTTCCAAAATGCAGATTTTTTCCAATTGTCATATGATATGTGTCAGGGGCCAGTGAAGTTTGCATAGTATCCTCTATTATCCCTCCTACAAGAACAGTTCCTGTGTATGTAGGTTTTGGAAAGTCAGGCATTACTATTGTATGTGTGACTGAATGAATTCCGTCGCATCCAATGAGTAAATCACTTTCTGCTTTGGTTCCATCCTCAAAGTGAGCCATTATTTTTTCATTTTCACTATTTTCTATGTTTTTCAATTTTTTGCCCCATTCTATTTTGATTCCCTGAGATTCTGCTTTGTCACAAAGTATCTTGTTTAGCTGCATACGCTTGATCATAAATGATCCGGATCCGTATCGTTTTTTCATTTCAGCTGTAGAGCCTACACGTCCAGTCATCTTTCCATCAGATGAATAGAAATTGACTCCATCTACCTCAAACCCATTCTCTAAAACCCGAGCAGATACATCCAAGATATCTAATGCATTAAACGTGTTTGGAGTAAGCGACAACAACCCAAAATCATATGGTCCATCATGTTCCTCATAGATCGCAGAGTTAATTCCTGCACGTTTTAGTGCAATAGCAAGTGCAGGACCTGCAATGCCACAGCCGATGATCATTACCAGTTTATCTTTCATTTATGCTATCCGATATTGTAATGAATTAAAATTATATAAGTCATCCGACTAGTCGGTCGATAATTGTTAAATAATTCAACACTCAAATTGCAAAGATGAACATATTCTAAAAAATAAGAATTCAATCAATGACTTTAGATATGGGTCCGGTCATAACTCTAGGGTGTTGAAGACGTCAACTGCTACCAAACCTGGAAAAACAGTCCGAGATAGGATAATCAAGTCTGCCACAAGAAATTTTTCCAAAAAAGGCTACGCAAATACATCCATGGATGACATTGCTAAATCTGCAAGAATAAGTAAGGGTGGAATGTATCACTATTTTGCCAGTAAAGAGGAATTATTTCTGGCTGTGATCTTTCAGGATGCTGAAACAAATTTAGAAAAACAGTATCAGCTTTTTAAAAATAGAAAAGATCTTCTTGCAGATGTTGAAAGGTACTATGATGAAATAATCGACAAGCCTCATGATCTGATAAGAATTTGGCTTGAAGGAGTTACAGAAGCAATGCATAATCCCAAACTCAAAAAAATGTTGGATGTTGGAAGGCAGCAAGTTGAGCAAGTGTCTGTAGGAATGCTAAGACAGATGAAAAAAGATATGGGTGTTTTGCAAGATTATGCAGATTCAGAATTGCCTGAACTATCACGTGGCATATTGGATCTGTACAAAGGCATGACATTAAGTAGAATTATGGAAGATGATCCAGAATTGATACGTAAATCATGGATCAAAACAATGTATCTAATTTTAACATCTAACAAACAGTAATGGAGTTTATCACAAAGTTCACTCTTGTATAATTTTTTTCAACTGATTTCTTCGTACTGATATTTGTGAACACACTTCATGTTTTTTCCATATTTTACATTCCAGTTTTTCCACACGGTCTTGGTATCCTCAAATGAGTCAGTGTCATGGGTGTTGCTCAGGTCGCAATTTTTACATGTAAGCCTGTATCTTGCCCCATTACATCTTTGGCTAAATTGGATTTATGAAGGTGTTTGTGATGAACAGTTTTCTTTTGTCTACGTTGATGGATGTTCCAAAACATGTAATCGATAACGGGTTCAAAGTATAATTGATATGATTTTGTGATATAAGGACTTTGTACAAAAATGATTCTAGCTTTGTCTGTTTGTATTTACAATTTTTTTGTTCCAGTCTATCTGGTATCCGTGCACGTCGTCTTGCTGATTTTTTGTCAACTTGGGGAAAACTGCCAGTATCAAATTTCGAATCCATCTTCGTGCCAGGTTTCTTGTAGAGAACATGTCCACGTTACGTCTTGACATCTTCTTTATCTTTTTGGCCCTGCCCTGCCGAAGTTTTTGGTATGCAGAGAATGCATATTCCACGTCGGGAATGTCTCGCATGCACTTTGCAAGCATCATTGCACTTTCCATTGCAAGTGATGCACCCTGACCTGCATGGGGTGCAACTGCATGAATCGCATCGCCTGTAAGGCAGACAGGTCCCTTAAACCAAACATCAAATGATGGCAGGTCATGTATTGACAATTTTATCAGCTTGTCATTTGTCGATCTGACCAACTCGCTAAAGAGTGCTGAATCCTCTCTGTGCTGCTCCAACAGGATGTTTTTCCATGACTCATCTGGAATTGCTCTTTTTTCCCCGATTGATTCTTCTGGAATTCGTGTGTCACTCCACCATACTGTCTTTCCAGACTGCATTACATAGTAGGCAAAAAATTCCTTTTTGCCAAAATTAAATAAAAGTACATTGGAAGGAATGGTCAAATTTTCAGGAGTGTCAGTCGTGCCGCCAATCACAAATGATCCTGTGTATTGCGGTTTTGACGCATCTGGCATGATGATTTGTCGCGTAAGCGAATTTATCCCATCACAGCCTACAAGAAAGTCTCCATGGGATTTTGTACCGTCTTCAAATGATGCAATTGTGGAACTATCTTCCTTTGTAATTTGAATATCTTTTAGCCTCTTTTTCCACTCTATCTTGATTCCCTGCGAGTCGACTTCTTCTCGGAGTATCCTGTTTATCTCGCCGCGTTTGATGGCAATCGTACCTGCGCCAAATTTTTGCTCGTGATTGCCAAGATCTACGGATACGATATTCTTGCCTGCATGATTGTTAAATTCAACACCATTACTTACAGAGCCTGACTGCTTTACTTTGTCATACAATCCAAGTGTCTTGAGCACGTTACAACCAGACGGTCCAACATATATTACCAAACCAACATGATCCAAAGGCGTCTCCTGCTCCTCATAAATCACAGAATCAATTCCTGCGCGTTTTAGCGACAGTGCAAGGACAGGTCCCGTAATGCCACAACCTATGATCATTCCATTCATTGCTTGCCTAAATCAAAATTGGGAAGTTCATAAGTTCTCTTGACCTGTTGCTCTTTGAGCATTATCTTCTCTACATCGTGTAGATTTTGTAAAATAATTTTTAAAAATCGGGTGTTCATTTTAGTTCTCTTTGATTAGGGGAATCAGACTCAAAATATGATCTGCAGTTTCATCATTAGCCAATATACTGCCATGGTTTGTCCCGTTTACAACTACATGTTTGCTATTACTTGACAATCCTGCCAAGTCTTTCTGAAGTATATCAAAACCTTTTCTAAATTCCTCTATAGATATGCCCTCTATTTCTTGAGAATTACTTACACTTCGATCTCCTGCTGTAAGAACAACTATTGGCAAATCCCCTCGGTCATAATGTGCCTCTTTTCCTTGCTTAAAAGACAGCTTGAAATTACTAGCCATGGATTTCATTGTAGAATATGGTGAGTTCTGCTTGTGAATAGAGTCCAACATATTGTGTTCCTCTACATGTTCTTCTGACATAGACGTATTAAAAATAGCCATTAACTTGGGAACTCCGAGATTGCTTATTAGCTCTATTAGCCAGACATATGGCAGAGGTCCCTCAATTTGTTTGAATGTCGCATCTGAATATGCTTTTCCAAAGTAATCGTACTGATTATGGTGACTAGAGTCAATAAAGGCAATTCCTGCAACCTGCTCCTCATGATCTGCACTGTAAATCAGACTTGTAATTCCTCCAAGGGAATGTCCTGCCAGAATTATGGGGCCATCAATTTTTACACTCTGAAGAAGCAGATGCAGTTCATTTGATAGATTTTTTGTAGTGTGAGGAATGTCATTTGCAGGACTCCAACCAATTCCTGCAGTATCATATGTACATGTGCGAACAGTTTCGGGCAGTTTTTCTTGAAGATCAAAATATGCAAAGCTTGGAGTGGTTCCACCAGATATGATGATAATGGTCGGTTTGCCGTTATCTTCTGGTCCGGTACAATGCATGTGAATTTCTCCGATGCCATTAACTGAGTACATTTTGCCCGGAGGTTCAATGTATGGTATGCTTTGATATGCAATTTGCGCTGCAGCAAGAAAACATATAATCAAAAGGACAACAGATATGCCCACATATTTCAAAATTCTTTTAATTTTCATTTTATTTTCTCATCCCAGTCAATTTTGTAAGAAAATATCCAATCCAACCTCTTGGCGTATGATTTTATCAAAGACGGTAATAACATACGCCTAAATAATTTCCCAATCGGGTTTGTGGATGTCATGAATTTACCACTTTGTTCTGAGGTCTTTACTATTTTTTCGGTCCTTTCCTTGCGTAGTTTCTCAAATTTTTCAAACGCATTATTCCAGTTGGGAATATCACGTAAACACTTTGCAAGTATGATTGCATCCTCCATGGCCATTGCAGCACCCTATCCGATAAAGGGTGAAGTGGCATGAGCCGCATCACCTATCAAGCAGACACGGCCTTTGTTCCATGTATCAAGATGCGGTATGACATAAAGAGGAATTATAACATGTCTGTTTTTGGTAGATTTGATGAATTCTAGAATTAGTTCATGATCGTCTTTATGCAGTTCCAATAGTTTTTGAGTCAGGTTTTCAGGTGAAAGCGACTTGAATTCTTGGAGTTTGTCTTTTGAGCAATGGACATTTGTCCACCAAACTGTTTTCTTGTCAGAAAATACAATGGTGCCTGAATATACTTTTTTTCCAAAAGTCATGTGAAATGCATTGGGGATTAGATTATGCTGGACCAAGTTATCTGCATCTAATCCTATCCAAATCCTTCCTGAATATGTGGGAGCAGATGCCTCAGGCATTGTAATTTTTCTCGTCTTGGAGAATGGTCCATCACAGCCTATCAAAAAATCTCCTTTTGTCTGTGTTCCGTCACTAAAACTGGCAACAACGTGATTGTTCTCTTCTAATATTTCCACTAGTTTTTTTTCAAAATGAATTGGAATCCCATCCTGAATTGCTTTTTTGCTTAGTGTTTGTATAACCTGGCTTCGTCTCAACATCATTCCATGGTCTACCTTGGCTTTTTTCAGCTCTGTTATCATATCCGGCATCTTAATTCGCTTCCCGTTATGCTTGTAAAAATACACGTTAGGCGAAGGATCTGCTTGCAGCATACCGTGTATTCCGAGTGTTTTCACGGACCTAACTGCATTAGGGGTAAAAGATAAAATTCCAAAATCCGATGTATTCTTTTCTGATTCGTAAATTTCAGAATCGATTCCTATACGTTTTAACATAATAGCAAGTGAAGGCCCTGCAATGCCACATCCTATTATTATTGCCTTTTTATTTTTGCCATCCATTATGTTTCACCGATTAATTCAACGTGAATCCAGATTTCAGATGTTTTATCATCATTCAAATATTTTTTACAGTTTAATTCTTCTTTAGACATATTTCCTCGCCTTCATCCTCTTGATTTTTTCCTGAAGCAACATTATCCCCTGAATCACAGTCTCGGGTCGTGGCGGACAGCCTGGAATGTATACATCTACGGGGAATATGCCGTCAATTCCCGGCAAGACATTATACGAATCAAAATACAATCCTCCAGTAATGGAACAAGCCCCCATGGCAATAACATATTTTGGTTCTGGCATCTGATCATAAATCAAACGCAGACGCGGAGCCATCTTTCTAGTTACAGTTCCCTCCACGATGAGAAGATCAGACTGTCTCAAAGATCCCATTCCTGCAAAGACTCCGAATCTTTCTATGTCATATCTTGGGCCGGCAGTTGCGCCAAACTCCACACTGCAACAGGCAGTCTCAATATGTACTGGAAAGAGAGACCAGAGTCTGCTCCAATTAATCACATAGCCTAACGGCTTTCCAATTGCCTTCTCCAAGACATCGCCCATCTTTCCAAGATATACATTGGAGTTTTGCGGAGTCAGGAGATCCTTTAGCAATCTTTTTACCTGTTTTTTCTACGAACTTAAATTATATAAATCGACCGACTGGTCTGTTTGTAATTATCTTATACATGAAATAGAAAAATTGCCAATCCTTACAAATAGATCATTAAAAATATCCACAAAGGGCAGAAAGTATCTAGGATCATCATGACTGAAACAAAAAACCTCAAAAAAGACATCAAGGAAAAGCCACCCACTGCAATCAAGAAAAAGATAATCAGGGTAGCTGCAAAAAAATTTGCAAAAAACGGATATGCCAAGACATCAATTAACGATATTATTGCAGCTGCCAAGGTAAGCAAGGGAGTATTGTTTCATCATTTTCATAGCAAAGAAGAGTTATTCTTTGTGGTTCTGAGTCAGGGAATTGACTCTGCTTTCAATGAAATCTTTGAACTTGCTGCAAATCCTAATTTTAATTTATTTGAAAAAAGGGAGAATCTATTTGAAGATTTGAAGAAATATTATGATGTGACAGTTGCAGGACCAAGAGAAATTGAGAGACTATATTTGGCCGGAAGAATAGAGTCTGAGAGCAATTCCAAATTAAGATCAATGATGATCAAAAAAGATGCAGAGATGGCAACGATAATATCTGAAATGCTAAAAGCTGCAAGAGCGAAGATAGGAATCCTTGAGGGCTATGACGATGCAGAGATGCTACAAATATCAAAAGGCATGATGGCATTTTTGAGAGGATCATTTTTGGAACGTCTGTCCGGAAAAGATCCAGAAGAGATCAAGGATGTTTGGGTCAGAACAGTTTACATGATTTACAGCTCAAAAAAATAACGATGGAGGAAAAACTAGTTCATGCAATTCAAAAAATGAACGATTTTATTTTTCTGGGATTTTCTCATCCCAGCTAGAATAATGGGAAGTGATCCAAAAAAGATTAGAAAACGCGGGATAAACGCTGGATAAACGCCATGCAAATAGTGACATCTTTGAAAAAATAAAAAATATGTAATTACGTGTAATGATAATCTACCATAATATTGGTTCAGGATTTTCAAGTTATGATCACTATTTCATTTTTTATCCATTTCTTTAAGTAATGAAATTCCTAATTTGTGGACAGGTTTCATCGATCTATTGGTTAGAATTACCGCAGATGATTGGTTTTTTGGATTCATGCACATGAAACTAGAAAATCATTGTGTGCCGCCATCATGTCCAAGAACATCCACATTTTCTTGTGGAAACACAAACCAACCTAAACTAAAGCTAGACAGAGAGATACCCACAGATCTTGTAAAAAATTTCATTGATACAGGTACTTTTGGCGTGATTTTGGTATTTTGACAGTATTCAAAAACTGGAGTCAATTTTGTTTTGCTTAAACCTAGACTGGCCTTTAGGAATTTTATCATGTCAGACGTAGTTGAGCGTAAACTTACCGCTGCCTCTATTGCAGGCACATTCCAATAACCTGTTTGCTTATTCCTAAAAGAATAGCCTGTTGATAGATTGCTTTTGTGTGACTCAAAAATATTGATTCCCGTATCTTTCATGCCCAGTACGTCACAAACACGACTTTTCACTAGATCCTCATATGAATTTCCAGTAATTCTTTCAAGTATTTTCCCTGCCAGACCAAAACCCAAATTTGAATACATCCACGTGCTTCCAGGCAAATTTTTTAGTTTCAATGCCGAAACATAGTTTAGAAATTTTTCTGTATTGTATTCATATTCAGCAATTCGTGATTTTCCAGTAGACATTATTGAAAACATCTGTGCAATAAAAACACGGAGTGAGAATTCTGAAATTCCCGATGTGTGAGTTAGAAGATGATACAGGGCAATGTTATTTTTGTCGAATATGGAATTTTTAAATTCGGGCAGAAATTTAGATATTGGCTCATCAAGGGATAAAATTCCTTCTTGTTGTAATTGAACTGCCAGTGTTACTGTAAACGTCTTTGTCATTGAACCGATTTCAAAAACAGTATCCTCAGTAGGTCTACTCTTTGATTTTTTTTCAATTTCACCGTAATTGAAAGTTTGAACATCATTTTTGTTGATCAACCCAACAGAAATTCCGGGACTCTTCCCAGAGGTGACATGGTTTTTTATGATATCTGCTACTGATTCCAATTTTTAGTACCTTTTAGAGTTTTTAAGACCTGTTTTTTGATTTGATGGGCTGATCATATTTCTCAAATAGATTTAATCAAAAGGGTCAGATGTGTGACAAGCTGATTTTTCATTCATTTTGTTTTCTAGTTCATGAATTTTTGTCTGATCGTTTGTGTCGTTTCTATTGGTAAACATCATGTCTATTTCGACAAGAGTCTTTCGTACACTTTCTAGCCTTCTGGGTTTCATCCTTGTCATGTCAAGAGTCAAAAAGTATACAATATAAATAAACCGACGATATCGTCGGTAATGTTTTATTACTTACATGATGTCTCACAACAATAACAGTACACATGTCAGACAAAAGAGCACAAATAATCAAGATGGCAAAAAAGAGTTTCATAGAAAGGGGTTTTACAGAAACGTCCATGGATGAAATCTCAAGATTGGCAAAGGTGAGCAAAGGCGGACTGTATCATCATTTTTCTGGCAAGGATGATATACTCATGGCAATATTTGTGGAAAATCAGGAACAAATGGGTAAAAATGGTCCGGAACTGTTCCAAAAAAAGGAAAAGATAAAAAATGATCTTGGCAAATTTTATGAAAATTTGGACATGCAGCATGATCTGATGACCATATGGCTGCAGGCGGTAAGTGAGACCAAAAACAATTCAAAGTTTCGGGAACTTGTGCTTGAGAGACGAAGATACTTGGAGGATCTTACGTTGCTTCAATTCAAGAAATTGCAGAAAATGGGATTTCTCAAAAATTATAATGAAAAAGAATTATCACATATAGGAAAAGGAAGTCTTGCATTGATCAAGGGCTGCGCACTTGATGAGCTAACAGGGGATGACAAAATGACAGTAAAGAAAGCTTGGGTATCTACGATGCATGCCCTCTTCACTTCTTCAAAGAAAAAACCAAAATAAAAAGATCAGTCAAGATAGTGTTATTTCAAATACTGTGAGCATCTGAATGTGAATTGTTACCTGGGAGATCCTGATTTCCTATTCATTTGGAATCTTGTTGTAAGGGTTAATGATAAAAAATTTCTTCGAAATGCTCATTTGTCAAAAATCATGCCATACAAAACATCATCAGTGCACTCCAGAATCGATACTGAGTTCCTCCGTCGTGTTTTTGTCGATATATACTATACCGCGGGTAACGTCACGTGGATATGATTCCAGTACGGTGAATTCTGACTCGGTCACTGCTATTGGTCAAATATGATCTCTCATAAGTACTTCTGATATTTTGTATGAAAGAAAAGTTGCAGGTTTTTTTAAACCCGCAATGAAACTAGTCCTCGTAAAAAATCCAGGACAGTCCCTTATTTCTTCCCAGATACTTGATTCGTTTTGATTATCTTGATTACTCGTGATGTAACATTGCAAAATATGAATAAAAGCAAGACGAATGATTCGTTCATCTCATTACCCAGTGATCCGTGTTAATTCCTAATTGACAAAAGATAATTTGAAGGGATGGGCAAAAGTTGGCCCACCTCTTGTTGGACGGTTATGGTCGGTTGGTTAAACAGTTGGGTAATGACTCTTACCCGTATGAATCCTAAACAAACAACTGCGGAATCTGCTTAAAAGAAGAACGTATCATTGCTCAGAATGATCTAAATACCATTACTGACTTATGAACAATAATTGGAACTTTCACCAGGCAACTAACCGTTGCTGGTCTTAAGATCCAGGTTCATTCCTTTCTTTTGTTGTACCAGCTTACCAATTTTTCAACCCATAGCGGACTCGTAATCATTACAAACAGTATCACTGCAATAATTCCAATATGTAGCCCGCTGATGTTGCTGCCGATGTCCACTCCCTTTGTTTTTAGTATGTGCTGTCTGAATTCCTCATGAGACTTGTTTCTGAACTGTGGCAGGTTCTTCATTGTATGCAGTGGAAAATTTCGAGGCTTGCTGTCCTTTCCCCTTTCCTTGCTGTGCTTTCTTCTCCCGTTTACGGTATGTTTTGTGTCATCAGTTTCGGGTATCAATCCGGCATCATCGTCTATCATTCCGGTAGAACATTCTATCATTCCGGTGTTGTCGGTTATCAATTCGATAAAACTTAGTTTCGGAGTTTATCAATTCGGTATCTTTTCGGAGAGACATTTTATCAATTCGGTGAGAAATTCTATCTTTCCGGTATCCATTAGGTGAAATGACTATCTTTCAGGTAACAGAATTTATCTTTCCGGTACTGTTTTCTATTTTTTCGATGATATTTCCCTACATTGCCGGATTGATAACTATCTTTCCGGGAAATCAAAATGATTTTTTTGATAGGTTTTACATTTTTTTGGATTGATATTTCCGAGACTTCCGAGCGTTTATCGATGTTTGTCGAAGATTTTGATCGCTATTCTGCCATTCCGGCTATCAATTCGGTGATTCTGTCGAAACTTTTCCGATAATTACCGAGAGTTTTCCGAAACTGCCGGAAAGATATCGAAACTATAACCTGATCGTAAGAACTCTAATTTGATAATTTATCGGCAGGTTAAGCACATTCAATGCATTCTCGTTGGACATTTTTGGACATTGTCCAGTTTTCTCCACGGATAAATGTCCGATAAAGTCAAAGGATGTCCAGTTTTGTCCAATACTGTCTAAAACACTCAAGACAAATCAAGAAAAGCTTATCAGAGTACTTCGGAAATTCACTACAATATTATGAAAAAACTTTTTTTATTTTTCTTGATTCTTTTTATCTCGGTTCCCGCTGCATGGGCACATCCATTTACAGAAGATACGATTCCTGAAAATCTCTCAAGCCAACCTGCTGGACTAACCAAGGTCATAACCTACTATTCTGAAGGAATCGAAATTGACTTTAGTGCACTCAAGGTTCTTGACAGCAGCGGAAATCAGATCGATAATAAGGATACTCGATACCATGAAGGAGACTATTCTCTCATAGTGACAACTCCTCCGTTAGAAGACGGCATCTACACTGTCACAAGCAAGGTTCTATCCAAAGTAGATGGACATCTAGTAGACACTGCATTTACCTTTGGTGTGGGCAATGTACAAATTCCGATTGATGCAGAGTCACCAGATCAAGAACCAATATTTTTTCTAGAGGCAGGTGCCAGGTTTCCAGGACTTGTGGGACAGACAGTCGTATTGGGCGCAATAATTGCATCTATTTTTCTTTGGGGTACTCTGAGAAAAGATCTAATCAAAGATGAATTGCAAAAGATTCAGACATCGTATTACAAGCGTTTCACTGCACTGACAGGAATGGGGATTTTGATTATCGCTGCATCAAATATCTTGATACTGCTGATACAGACATTGCGCTTGGATGCCTCGCCTTTTGAAGTGTTTCAGACATCGTTTGGAAATACCTGGATGCTCCGGATGGGAATAACGGTCATACTTGCAGTAATCTGGTTCATAACCAGAAAAATGAAATTGGTCTTAATTAAAAATCAGATTCCGCTGCTTGGGGCATCTCTTGCACTAATTGGGACCACAACGATGATGGGACATGGTGCTGCAAGTGAGCAAGTTCCAGCCGTCATACTTGACTATGTACACAACCTGGTATCATCCGCCTGGATAGGAGGAATAATCTTCTTTACATTTGTACTCCTGCCCATATTTTCAATATTGTCAGAAAGCAAGCGCGAAAAAATGTCTTTGATCATGATTCCAAGATTCTCCATCATGATAGTCATTTCGTTGGGCATTGTGATTATTTCGGGACCCGCTCTTTTGGGGTTACTTGAAAACAACGTAAACGCCATTGCAGAGTCCACATACGGCAAACTAATCGTTGCAAAGATAATCTTGGCTGCAATGATGGTGACAGTTGGAGGATACCATCAGTTTGGAATCCAGAAGAAGGGTGAGGACAATCTGCATTCCGGTAGTGTCAATGTACACAAGAAACTACAGTCCGCATTAAAAATTGAAATCGTATTGGGAGTTGCATTGTTGGCAACCGTTGCATTACTAACCAACGGTACGCTGCCTGCAGGAGAACTGCAAACAGCTAATGCGCAAGAGAATTTTCAGCATGAATTCACAACTAGGGAGTTTTCAGAAACAACTAGATTTGATGTAAAAATTCTCCCACTTTCTGCAGGGCTTAATACAATAAGTGTCAAGGTAAGCGATGTTTTGGAAAATCCTGTCTCTGATCTAAAGGGCCTGACTGCCAAAGTGTCAAATCCTCAGAAAAATATCTCAGGCCTTGATAAAATATCCTTAGAGCGCGTAGCAAAAAACAATGAAGGACATGTTGAGGAATTCCAAGGAGACATCACGTTTGGATTTTCAGGAACGTGGCAAGTTGAGATAGAGTCACAAAGAACCGAAAAAGCCAACGAGTCAATCATATTGAATTTGCCGGTAAAACCCAGATTGTCAAACATGGATGCAAATATCACAGAGCATGAGTTTCCTGAAGAAGCGTTTCCGCTTTATCCAGTCTATGATCCCAGTAAGGATGCAATATGGATAAGCGACAACGCATCACCAAGAATTTGGGAATTCTCAATTGATGATGAAAAATTCACAGAATACACATTTGAAGGGAATCAGACTACGAGTTTAACGATTGACAATGACCAAAAAATATGGTTCATTGACATGTCTTCAAACAAGATTGGCTTTTTGGATAAGGACACTGAAAAAATCAAAATAATTGATCTGCCTAATTTTGAGCCATTTGTTCAAAAATCATTTGCCACATCAATTCTGGCAGATGCAGATGACAACATTTGGATTACGTTATTAGAAAAGAACAGGATTTTAAAATATCATCCGAATACAGATAAGTTTGAGGAATTCGTGATTCCCACAGATAATTCCGGCCCATTTGCACTTGCAATGAATGCATCTGGAGACATTTGGTTTTCAGAATCCCGTGCTGGAAAAATTGGGTTCATTGATTCAGAAACGTTTGAGATAAAGGAATTTCAAAGAACAGATATGCCATTAAAGTCTCCAGAATCCTTGATTTTTGACAAAGTTGGAAATCTGTGGATTGGAGAGCATGCAGGTGCGGCACTGGTAAAATTCAACCCCGTATTGGAAACATTTGAGATAGTACCTGTTTTGGACTCAACATCACTTCCGTTTGGAATGGCCTTTGACAGGTATGATAACATCTGGTTTGCCCAGCACGTAACAGATAATCTGGGTGTGTATGATCCGTACAATGGCGATATAATGGAGATACAGATTCCAACAAACTTGTCATATACACAATTTGTCACATCTGACGGTGATGGTAACGTATGGCTTGCAGAAAACAGGAGAAGTAGTATTGGCATGGTAAATCTAATTGAAATGCCTGTCATGCAATCCAACACAAATACCATTGAAGAACCAGAACAAAAAATGACATCCTTGAGATATTCAGAATTCATGTCTCCATTAATTGCAGGAGGAATAGTTGCAACTTCTTTGTTTTTTGTCAAAAGCGTAATGGACAAAAGAAGAATAGATGCCATGGTAAATTCAACATAATGTATGACAACTATACGATATTCAGAATTTGTGTAATTGGATCTTAAGACCAAGAACGATTGTACCATGGTGACAGATCCTATGAAGACTGTTTTCAATCTTGCAGAATCAGTATTTAGATCATACTGAGGAATCATACGATTTTCTTTTATGCGAATTTTACAAATATGATGAAATGCCTAATCAAGTTAATCAAAACGAATCAAATCATACAGGGGTAGAAATACAAGGGCTGTCATGGATTTTTTTTATGAGGACTATACTCTTTTCTAACACATCTCTAGATATCCCTAATGTAACATTGTTACATTATGCTTAATATCGAGTCCACATGAAATTCCACATCGTGAATAAAATATTCCTGATCACATCCGTTGCCGCTGCAATTGCAATAGGTGTAAGTGCATTTTTTTCTTTGTCAGTGATGCAGTCTTCTCTTGAATCTCAAGATGATGATGATACAGATAAGGCAAATGAGAAATTTGACCTAACTATCCCTGGTGCAAAAGCTGTGTATAACACCAAAACAAAGTTAGGTGGAGACGAGGCACGCATAAGAATTGTAGAGTTTGGTGACTATCAGTGTGAAGGGTGCTACAACTGGTTCCAAAATACAAAGCCCATCATTGCAGAGAAATATTTTGATACGGGCAAGGTGGATTTTGTCTTCTTTGACTTCCCATTTCTGGGAGTTGATTCTGTAGAGGCTGCCAATGCGTCATGGTGTGCACAAGAACAGGATATGTACTGGGAATATCATGACAAGCTGTACAATTCTCAAAGAGATGTGGATGATGGCTGGGCCAATCCTTCCAATCTAAAGTCATATGCTTCCGAATTTGGGTTGGATATGGAAAAGTTCTCTGAATGCATTGATGAAGGCAAATATGTTGAACGTGTCAATTTTTTCAAAGAGATAGGTTTTGAAAACTGTGTTGATGAGACACCGACATTTTTCATTATTGGTCCCGATAGGAACACACAAAGAATTGATGGCGCGCAACCCTTTGAAGTGTTTCAAAATATCATATCTCAGATGGAAGCAACTCAATAATTCATGTGGGAACAATGTAACATTGTTCCCTCATACTTAAATTCAAAAATTCAAGTTTTGTTGGTATGACACGATTGTGCAAAGGACTGTGTGAGACAATAAAAATAACGACCATGTCAAATGGTTTACATTACAAACAAGGACAGAAACGATGTGGATTGTGTAATTGCTATTTTCTTATAATCAAAAATTCTTGCCCATGCTGCAAAACCAAGCTTCGATTAAAACCCAGAAACAAAACACTTTGGAATCAATTGTGAAAACATGTCATGAAATACAGGAATAATGCTGAAGAACGATGGGGAAAAAAGAATATCGGGAGCGGATTTACATTAGAAAGGATATTCTCTTGAAGCTTTATGAGCATGGCGAGATGAACCAGACTCGGTTGCTTAATTCATGCGGATTAAACAACGTGAAACACAAGAGTATCTTAGATGACATGGTGACAAAGGAATTTTTAAACAAACAACAAGTCAAGATAGGGCACAAGATTACAATACAGTATAAAATATTGCCAAAGGGACTGGAAGTTCTTGAATTGCTTTTTGGACCTTATGAAAGGCTCTTTCCGAGGGATGAAAAAAAATGACGTGTAACAATGTTCCTCAATCGTTTTTAATTGCACCTGGAGTATGTGAGTAGATTTTGACTGGTAAAAAAAGAAAGGAGAATTTATTTGAAATTATGGACAATGTGATAGGTCATCTAAACAAAACGACAAGCTTCTTCATGATAATGATTCTTACTGTTCTCATAATTCCTCCATTGTCTGTTTTGGTGGTAGTTCAGGTAGTTGATCCGCCATTTGTCAATGAGGATCTACTGCATGAGGATCTTAGAGCAGAACTTGGATTGCCTGATGACATACTCACGGAAAAGCAAAAGAATTTGCTAAAGGAAAGAATTGCCAGTGAAATGCCTCTTGTCAAGCCTCCGCAGCTAATCATTACTGTTATCTCATTGGCATGGTTGGGGATTGGGATTAGACAATGGTTTGTAATTAGCAAGTGGAACAAAAAATACAACAAATTCAAAGAGGAACGCAGCGAGGTTGACAAAAAACTGGAAGAGGATGAACCTGATGAATAATCATTCAATTTTGCATCCTTGCAACAACTAGAAACTCGTAATTGCGTGATTGAAGACAGACTGTCTCTAATGTAACAATGTTCCTCCATAGTTATATCATGAAATAAAATGATGAGAATATGAAATCAATAAAAAATATGAGACGTTACATGAACACTAGTTCTGACACTAAAATCCCTATTTCTTTGCTAATGGTGGCTGCAACCTTTTTTGCCTTTTCAACAATTGCAGAACAACCAGCATTTGCATCTGACATGGTCTTTTCTACTGATACTGAAATTACCGACAATCAAACAATTGAAAACGGAGAAACATGGATTATTGAATCCGGTGTTGAGCTGAAAATAACACATGGTGCAAAAATAACCATGAATCCTGGCAGTACAATTGAGAACAAAGGAACATTCAATATCATGCTAAATGGAATTGTTGTCAATGCAGGTGGTATAATCATCAATGATGGCATATCTGAAAACGAAGGTACTGTTGAGAATGGAAAGGATGGAATTTTCAAGAATCATGCTGAAAGTTTGTTTTATAATCTTGAAGGCACATTCAACAATGACGGCTTGTTTGAAAACAAGGGTAAGTTTGATAACAGAATCGGAAGTACAATCAACAACAACCCAGAGGGTTCAATCATCAATGATTATGAGTTTGAAAATGAAGGTGTATTCAACAATGACGGTACTGTAACTATCAAAACAGATGGCTATTTCCGTAATTTGGAAGGTACATTTCATAATGACGGCCTATTTGAAAATGAAGGATCATTTACCAACAGAGCTGAGGGTACATTCAACAATAATGTAAAAGGTACGATTGCCAATGATGGCAAGTTTGACAATGAAGGGATCATCAATAACATAGATGGTACAATAAACAGTAAAGGTGCATTAGGTAACCACTATGATGGTGTATTTGAAAATGAAGGTATGTTGAATATATTGGAAGGTACTATTCTCAACCAAATTGCTGGCACCCTCATCAATCTAGAAGGTACAATCATCATTTCTGATGCCATCTTCGAAAACCGTGGCATCATCAATAATTTTGAAGGTATCATAAGTAACAGTCCACAAAGCACTATCGACAATATTGGGGGTACAATCAACAATGAGGATGTACTAAGTAATCAAGGTGTAATAAATAACAATTCTGAAGGTATCATCGACAATAAAGTTGGAGGTGTCTTCGACACTAGTGATGGAACATTCAACAATGATGGAGTGTTCAACGATGATGTCATCTCTGATGAATCAGAACCGGAAATTATGATGCAAGAAGCAAATGTCGTAAAAGAAAAAACATCAGAACTTGTGTTACCCTCATCCTCTATGACGGATTCAGACGGTGATGGGATCTCAGATGATGTTGATCAGTGTCCTAATTCACCAACTGATGGCAACTATGACTCTGTTGGTTGTATAATATATGAAGAAGAAATATCTGTGTATGTTACACCGTTAAAGCAATTCAAGTCTGGAATCACACTTGAAAAAATACAGTGCAGAGAATCATTGATTCTTATGAAAAAACTTGACGGCTCTCCCGCTTGTGTTAGCCTGTCCACATCCGACAAACTCATGGATAGGGGCTGGACATACTTGTCCTCAAATTGATAACGGACTTGACAGGGGTTGATGATGAATAAAAAGAAGATAATTCTTATCGCAGCTGTTTGTATTGTTGCTCTCTTGGTAACTCAGATTACTTTGGGATTTGTGTTTGTATCCAATTCGTGGCATGCCGATAGTTGTGAGAAAATTTCCAATTATACTGAAAAAAGCATTAACAGCTCCCACACATACAATACCTATCCTGAAAACAATTAGAAATTTTGAAGACCAAAACTGAAGGTGCTTGGATAAACGGACACTATGATGCAGAAAAAGACACGTTGTATTTCTGTAATCTAGTAAATACAGAATCTGGAAAAGTCATGGATGTAAAAGATCTGCAAGACGTTAGATGTTTTATAACACCTTCAATGAATGAATTTTGCTATACCAAGCCCGTTATGCATGAAAAAGTAGGCCTGTCAAAAATAATTGGCAGTGATGCACAGTCTGATGATGGTGAAGTGCATTTTGACAGTATAGATGACAGTATATTTTACTATTCAGTTAAAAACATGGAGCAGGTTAACGACGATGCCGCTTTGGTAACTTTTGGTGACAAGGAAGGATATGTTAGTCCTCACACCAACACTTCTGAATCGTTTGAATTCTCCACAACCCTAGAAAAATTTGACACGTTTATCTCGCATTGCAATGATGAAGAAGGAAGAAATGTCACTGTTGTTCAGTATCTGGGAGTTGAAACTATCGATGGCAATGACTATTTTGTGACTTGGCATACTGGAGTAGATTTGGAAGAACCAATCGCGTGTAATCATCCTGAGATAATACAAAACAGCTTGAACAAAAATTTTGGAATCTGATTTTTGTTTTTGTTGAAAAGTAATCAGTTCCATACGCTCTTCATGCGTTGAGTTATGCTTGGGATAAAATCTCATTTTTATGCAATGCCATAATCATCTAGAAGAGAGTTAGCGTTACACGTCAACTTTTTAAAATTAAGATTATGAAATAAAACAATTGGGCGGTAAGAAGAAACGACCTAAATCCTGTTTAAACATAACCTCATGTAGGTTTGTTGTTTGATCCTGTCTTACTCCATATATCTACGATTTAATTTTCCTCGGGTAGAAAGTCCTTGTCTTTTAATGTATCAAAATCTTTTGAGACTAGTTCTACTCTGTAGTGATATACCTCATGTAATGGATGCTCTGAATAATGAGGCGATTCTTCACCGTTGACATAAATGACTGATTTGTTTGTGACCCTGTCTCTTAGAGGCACTTTGAAAATCCACAAAAAGTGACCAATTTCAAATCCTGGATCTTCTATCCATTCTGCGTAAACTTTGCCATCATTATCTAATGTGTAAATAGCTCTCTGACATCCTCCTTCCATAAATCCTACATTTGACG
The DNA here is from genome assembly GCA_029263475.1 of Candidatus Nitrosopumilus sp. Classification (GTDB taxonomy): domain Archaea; phylum Thermoproteota; class Nitrososphaeria; order Nitrososphaerales; family Nitrosopumilaceae; genus Nitrosopumilus. The sequence continues at coordinate 7,827 of JAJCXK010000028.1, read as the reverse complement.
GAATTCCTATTTTTTTATTATCAACCATTATTTCTACGGTAAACTCAATTTTCCAATTTACGTCTATATCATTGATACAAGCATGTCGTGGCTGCTCGCTGATTGAGGGATTTACTACTACCAATGTGATTATAACTGTAATAGCGCCTATTCCTGCAGTTATTGCCAAAAACTTTATCGTTTTTTTCCTTTTGTAGGGATCTCCAGTACCTGGCCAAATCATATGATACGTTTTACACTAATTTCTTAAAGTCCTTGATGTAACAATGTTCCTTTACACTTAACTTCAAGAATCCACAAAGATATGTTGTCATGGCTGAAAATATGATTAGAAAATCCCTGAAGACTAAGGAGTAGAAATGAAACGTAAATACGGGATTATTGCCATAGTCATTCCAGCTGCCATTTTTTTACTGAGTTTAGGCCCGCATGAAAAAGATGATGGTACCATTCAATGGCAGACTGCATTTTTACCTGAAGAATTTTATGAAGAAAAAGAATGGACCAGTGGCTTTTTACCGGACACCTATAATTCTGATACCTACTATTATCTCAGAGATGCCAACTAGGAAGAAAACATGCCTCCAAGACCTTCTGATTGATTGTAATCTCCCGCATGTTTGTGTCTTTTCCATCTCAAAGTGACTAAAGAATTGCAAATTATCCATTTTTGGATGTGCAGATAGATATTGACATAGGGTATTGTTCAATGGAATAATCCTAACTAAATTCAAACTCTGCTGTAGATTCATCTAGTTCTAGTCAAACTTCAAGTAATGCTGTTTTTACATCTTCTTCTGTGGGAAATGGACCATCTCCAACGCAAGACTTTGCTGTTGCCATATCCATAAGAGATGCAATCACAAACACTGCAGCAGTCATTCTTACAATGTCTTCATGCAACTGTTCAATTTTATTTTTAAATTCTACATTTTCTAATTCCAATTCGCTGTTCTCTTCTTGTAGTTTTTTCATATTCTGTTGATGTATAATTTGAATCGTGGATCATCATCGAATTTAGCATCTAGGGTGCAATGAGATACTTATGGGAATTTATCTGCTGTTGCAAACCCGAACCCCATAGTTGGTCCTTCGTGGATTAATTCTCCATTAAAACTACCTCCTTCACCTATCTGGCATTCCCCAAGTTGTACTTCATAACGTCCCTCATGACTAATTTCCAACAATTCCTCATAAACTAGCTGGCCTGACTCGTTCCAGATGTTTAGTGTGGCCTTGGAATTATGTGGGACTGCACCGCTAATGTCAACTCCATCATCGCCGCTAACTGTAATATGTAAACTGCCCTGAGACGCTTGTGTAGATTTGTCTACTGTTGTAAACCCGAACCCTATAGTTGACCCTCCATCATGAGTAATTTCTCCATTAAAACTACCTCCTTCACCTATCTGGCCTTCCCCAAGTTGTACTTCATAATCTCCACCTTGGTCAATCTTCAACGATCCGTTGTAAACTAGCTGGCCTGACTCGTTCCAGATGTTTAGTGTAGATTCGGAGTTAGGTTTGGCCGCACCGCTAAGGTTAACACCGTCATCCAGAATTTCAATACGTAAAGAACCCTAAGACGCTTGTGTGGATTTATTTACGGTCGTAAAGGTAAACGTAATTGTTTCTCCTCCATTGGTTATCTCTCCATCAAAGATGCCGTCGCCTCCGAGCTGTTTTCCATCAAGTCGTATCTCATAATGTCCCCAATCCTCAATTACCAGCAATTCCTCATAGACTAGCTTGCCTGACTCATTCCAGATGTTTAGTGTAGATTCAGTATTGGGTTTGGCCGCACCGCTAAGGTTAACACTATCTCCTCTAACCTCAACATTTATGGTATCCTGAGACGCTTGTGTGGATTTATCTCCCGTCCCAAACCCTCCGAACGTTAATGTTTGTTCTTCATGGATTAGTTCTCCATGAAAGATACCTGCTCCTCCCAACTGTTCTTCTCCAATCTGTAATCTGTAATGTCCAAACGCCTCAGGCATCAGAGATTCCTCGTAGACTAGCTTGCCTGACTCATTCCAGATGTTCAGCGTGGCCTTGGAATCAGGTTTGATTATGCCGCTGATGTCAACACCGTCATCCAGAACAGTAACACTAGATGAATCCATTTGAGAATATGCTGCAGTAACACCGACAGTCAAAATTAGCGAAAATACTGCCAAAATCAGCCAAGACTTCATGAGTACATTGAAACAATCTTGTTAAAGAATAACACCATTATTGCAAGACCTGAGAACACAAATTGAGAATATCAGTTTTAGCCAAAATGAATTTTGTTTCTGCACAAATCGGTTAACCTGCAATTATGATATAACAGACGGAAATATGAAATACAAGAATTCTGAAATGGACTTTGCAACGGCGCAGCTGTTCTAAAACCAGAAGAACCTAAAATCTTCAACATGTTCTTTGGATCAAACATCGGAGGTGGCGACACATCATCTAATACACATAGGTTGTGTATTGAGGTACTTGGGAAACTAAATTAATAATAGTTATACATAATTAAAACATAAAAGAAAAACATTGATCAATTTTTAATACTAGAATAAAGTTTGAGCAATATGGTCTTGCCAATACTGATAATTGCAGTGCTTTTAGGAATGGCGATTTGGATAAGATATGCAAAAAAACGGCTTATCGGGAAAATTACACTGTCCCCTTCAAGTCGTGTTAATCATTCTACGCTAATTCTGTACAAAGTTTTAGACGGAACGCAAATACCACGTAAAGGTGTAGTGGTTAATTTTCTACTATCTAAAAGTAAGGGTGCGCAATTTTCCAATGGGAAAAAAACCGTGTCCTCGAAAACTGATGCAAATGGAGTGGCCATGGCCAGGATCGTACCTGTAACTAATGGTTTGGGCCGATTAAGTATCTCAATGACACACAATGGAAAAACCATATTTGACAAGGTAGTTCATAGGTTTGTAACTTCCATTTGTTAATTCAAATTTTTACATAGTAATTCACTTAGAGCATCGTTACTTTTTTTAAAAAAATCTATTCAAGTATTCTTTTGTTTTCCACGTGGGTATGAAAAAATACCGCTAAACTATATCCCCAGCACAATGTTCATGGGGATATAGTTAAGCAATTATTTGTAAGACCCACGTGGAAGATTATTTAAAATCTTCAGTTCTCAAGAAAAAAAATTATCAAAATAATCAAGCTTCAAAACTCAGAAGTATAGAAAAAAGCAATTGAAATTTTAATTTCCAAAATATCACTTACTTGTCAGGTACAATGTCTATTTTCTCAGCACCTGTTGGCACATTTAGCTGAAAGTATATGCGGTATGGGTTTCTTTCTCCAGGTTCTTCAAACTCTACCTTGTTTCCATCAACTAAAATCGAGTATCCTGGAGAGGGGTGACCTTCTTGTAATAACATTCCAATAAAATCTCTTTCCAGTGTCATGACAAGGTTGCTCTTGCTTTTGGCTTCAATTAAGATCTCAGTTATGTTCGACTCAGGATGATTTATGACATCTGTAAGTTTCATATCCCCTACAATGTTATAGTTAATCTGTCCCAACCCATATACCCGAATATCTTGAGGTAAAAACAGTCTTGGTTGCCATCCTCGCTCAAACAATTCGATAAATGTCACCTCTGTTGTGCAAGCTGGACGGAATTCTTTTTTGTATGTCAACTCAAAACCGTCTCTGCAGATGATTTGATATAATTCCAATCCAAGATTCGCTTGTATAATTGGTTTCATGAATTCGCCTCTCTCCATCATGAGGCATCTCTGACCAAAAGCATAACTGTGTGGAGCGTCAGGAATGATAAATGCAAACACAATTTCGACCTGTTTTGAATCTTGAGGAATATCTATTGTCCACGACTTTACTTTGTATGGGCCGAGATTGTCTTGTAGTGGATATTCATCCGAGAGATTCTGTACCTCTTCTCCGTCAACTAGTATTATTCCATCAGAATTGCAGTTGTGGTCTACCAGATACATTATGTTTTTTGGTACGTTTACATAAAGTAGGCCGTCATCTTGCATGGTTACATGAATCATCACCCCCGAATCCATACTAAAATCAAACTTCGTGATATTACCATTTGATATTGCTGTCGTTACAGAGTCTCGTATTTGATTTTCATAATCATGATTTGAGATAGCAGAAATGTTACTCGTACCATAATTTATGGAATAGAAATTTTCAGATGTTGCAAAAGATTGCAGAGGTAAGACAATGATCACCAACAGAACTGTGGCAAATATTATCAGAAGTCTGGTCTTCATCTTCTAGTCAAACCCAAATTTTTCATATTCTGGTAGTGATATGTCATATTTTATCTTCAAAGAAGAGTCCAATATCTTTGGCGTATCGCATGGGAATAATTCTTGAGGAACATACGGGTGAAGCCCCCAAAATTCGGCATAGGTCTTATTTTCATATTCGTACAGACCTGTGTAACGTACAAGATGTGTTGATTTCAAAGGATTCAGGCATGAAAGAAAGGTGTCATCAGGAGATAGTTTTGCAGTATGGATGATGTTTGAAGGTGCATCCACATCATTTGATTCGTTAAAATCCACCTGAACGATATTTGAATTCTTGTCAACTATCTTTAGATTTTCAATGCCAAACAATCTGATGTCGGTTTCACCTTCTGGAAAGGATACGATTTCCCCGTATGAGATTGGTCCTGCAGAACTGGATTTGACGCCGCTGTCTCCTGTGGAATGCCCTCTTTCTTGTCTGCAGACAAACTCATCTTGTTTTATCTCAACGCATTTGTACGAGTCATTTCTTTGTTCGACGCATTTCGCATCGCATTTGGGATCATCAGGATAAAGTGCAACCCGTGACAAAGGCTCTCGAAAGTAAATGTAATCGCTGATAAACAAAATTGATGGAATAATTATTACAATTGGCAAAATTGCATAAAGTGTATTTTTTAGATTGGAATTCATTTTCTAATTCCCTACTTTGCCTTTCTCAACAAAATGATTGCAGGAATTATGAAAATCATTGCATAGATAATCGATATCAGGCCTCCAATCAAACGTATCTGACTTGACTCATCTGAGACATTATCCACAGACAACAGTGACCCCATGCCGTTTTGAACCGAAGAAAAACCAAATAATAGTAAAATCGCTGCGCCTATGACCAGCATGTATTTTCTAGTTGGAATATTTTTTAATCTTAAAATTATATTTGGTACGAGAAATGCCAATGAAATGATTCCCAACATGATTGGACCTACGACAAATATCGAGTTAAACGACAAGTACCCAAATGAATCATATTCATAACTGGGAGATAAATCTGGATCAGAATCAAGTGAACCTCCGCCTATGTAGGCCCCTTCCCATACCATGTGTATCCAATATATGAAAACAATGAAAACTAATAGAGATAAAAAAATGCCAAATGCAATCAAAATTAAAAATATAATATTCATTTTCTATGACTTTTACTCCGTTGATTTTTTCTTCTCATGATAAATGGTAATTGTTAGTAGAATTGCACCTATTGTAAAAATTGGACTGGCCACAATTAAAAATATGACAAAAAATGCAAATTCTCCCGTTTCTATGTCACAAGGCTGCATAATTCCATCGCCTTCATCATACCAGCATTCGTTTGGATTACCTGTATAGGCCTGTTCTTCATGATCCATATCTGGCAATAGTGTAAGGTATGAGATTATGGTTAACGGAAAGAAAAAGAAAATTCCAATGATTATCAAAACTCTAGTCTTCATGTTCTATTTCTCTAGTACTACCACTTTTCCTGTCTCCCAAGGATGAGGTACTCCAGGATATTCATAAATTCCTGTACTGTTAAATGTCACAGAAAATGAATCTCCTGGGTAGAGTACGCCGGGACTACCCCAAGAATCATCGCCACCCTTGTCGCTTGCTATTCCGTGTGCCGTGTCATCATCATTAATCCAAGTCACTGTGTTGTTTATTCCCATTACAACTGTAATTGTTTCTGGAATTAACGTGAGATTTCCTGTAATTACAGTACCTTTAGAAATTCCAACAATCGATGCTTTAGAGTTAGGAGTATCTCTTAGATTAGATTCTATGCAATTTTGTTGATATGGTTTAGTGCACACGTACTGACATGTTTTTCCATCAAAACCCATTTCTCTGGACGGGTCATACAAATTACAGGCCTCATCACTAGGAGGTACGCATTTGCCATCAATGAAGAGATAAAAGGTCCCCCATGAAGAACACGGTCCACATGCATCAAAGCAAATAATGCCATTTCCTTCAACAAAAAATAATTGATTTATTGCAGATATAGATCCAATTATGGTAAATGGAGTAAATCCCATAAAATAAAAACCAATCAGCCACAGCACTGTAAAAATTATAAAAATACAGATAAGAATTATTTTATTACTGGTTTTCATTTAATCCCCAGCATTCCCACGAATATGCATTTTTCTCCATTCACATGCATCATTGGTAATGATATGAGTTTCATTTTCATATTGCAAATAACGTTGATCTACCTGCAGTCCCGATGATGTGCGATTGCAATAATCTGAGATTTTTTGAACCTGCATCATGGCATCAAGATCAAGGATTAGTTCGCCTGGATTGTTTGGATCCTCCATGTAAATTGGTGCCTGTGCGTTTTTCTGCTCATCTGGACTTACCCATCCAACCCCGGGATACAGTTTGTATCCTGCAGCTAACTTGGCATCTCTTTCTGCGTTTGGAATTATTAGACTATCCGTTACTTTGGATTCTGAAATTGATGTGAAATCAATTATTTCAAGGGTTTTGGTATTTTCTGTAAAGTTGATGAGCAATGCACTTGGAGCCAATTGATCAAATGCTATTTCTTCACCGTCAGCTAAAACAACGTGTTCGGATCTTGGCCTCAAATCATAGAGAAACTCAGGCAATGTGATTCGAATCACTCCATCTTCGGTCTTGTGAAAATCAATGATCAATGAATGTGCATCCTGATTGTGTGAAATTTCATTTATGCATCCGTTTTTTATCACGTATGGATTATGGTATGTAACATTCCAAAAATCTATACTGTATCGTGCCGTGTGTATTCCCAGATCACATTCCCGTTCTGTTTTAGAGGAATCATCAGAGTCCATCATGTGATATGTGAAACCAATTGATATGGCAGTGGATACGATTATCATAATAGTCATCAAAATTCTAGCCTTCATTTTCTCCTTCTCCATTTGATTATTCCAATAAATGAACCGATAATTATTCCCAAAGCAACATAGTAAAACAGATTGTAGTCAAAGGGATTTAGCAATCCCAATCCCAAAAACCCAATTGGCTTGGTATCGCACATTCCGTTGTTATAATGAACATTATCATAGACAAATACGCTATAAGTTATCCCCATCTGATATCCGACATCACATGAACTGCTCATAGTTTGGGTGTGATCATCTGAAATACCAAGTCCCATATTTCTTAAGACAAAATTATTGTCCTTGATATCCCCTTTGAATACCTGAGTAACATAAAAAGTGACTTTTTGCGGACCGTCACTATTATCAATATCAGATACGATTCCAATAAATGCATATTGGGATTCTTACAATGCTACAGGAAAATCTGTTGGAGCAGCACAGCTGCAAGCATATGAGTTTTGCAAGAACATGGGAGAAATTAAAATCACCAATATTGCAAATATTGAAAATTGAATCTTCATTTTCTTTTTCTCCTATCGGAACATAATTGGCTTGTCAAATTCAATTACGATTGGCACATCAAAGGGAATCATCTTGCCATACTTTTCTTGATAGTATGATTTTGCATCCTCACGTAACTCTAATTCTTTTTCGTT